>JAUVBO010000267.1 GCA_030591195.1 Pseudomonadota bacterium | reverse complement strand
GGGCCGATGACAGCCCGATGCTCGCCGAGACCCATGGGTCGCGCGGTCCCCTCGGCGGGGCGGGGACGATCTGCAGCACCCGCGTGAACTGCTCGGCGGCGCTGGCGTCATCGAGCGCCTCGAGGGCCTCCCAGCCGGCGCGCAGCAGGTGCGGGATCGCCTGCTGGTGGTTGCCCTCGGCGAACAGGTGGAAGGCGATCTGTGACGGAGGGGCCTCGAGCCGGATCGCGATCTCGCCCGCCTTGCGGTGCAGGGCGCTGCGAACGGCAGCCGGCGTCGAGGCATAGGCCACGTCGTGGTGGACCCGGTGAGCGAGCCGCCAGCCCTCGCCACCCGGGGTGAGGAAGCCGTGCCGGGCCAGCAAGGTCAGGGCCCCGGCGTCGGCAGGCTCGCCGATCAGCTCGCCGATCAGCGGCGGTAGCGCCGGGCCGCCGAGGACCGCGAGGGCGTGGATGATCGCGCGAGGTCGCTGGGGCAGGCGTGAGAGCCGGCGGTTGATCACCTCGGCCAGGCTCCGTGGCGCGGCGCCGCTGGCGCCCTCGAGCGCGATCAGTCGGACCATCTCGATGATCGTCAACGGCACGCCGCGAGCGGCGGCGGCGACGCGCGCCGGGTCGGCCTCGACCTTCGCCTCCTCGATCACCGTCGCTGCAAGCTCGACCGCGTACTCCTGGGACAGGGCCGGGATGGTCCAGGTCGTGGTCTCCGGCCAGAGCAGCATCAGCCCCGGATCCTGGGTCACGATCACCAGCAGCGGGTGAGTTGGTAGATCGGGCAGCGCGGCGAGGGCGGCGACCAGCTCCTGGGTCGGGCCGTCCATGCGATCGAGATCGCGGAAGACCAGCAGCACCGGGGTGCGCCGGGCCGCGGCCTGCACCAGCGCGCGCCAGGCCTCGGCTCGGCGGGCCCGCCGGGCATCGGCGCGATCCGGCGACGTGACGAGGCCGAAGAGCTCGAGCAGCCCCTGTCGCTGGTCGAGGGGAAAGCCGGAGCGGGCGGCGGCATCGAGCAGGGCGTCCTCGTCGCGCGCCTCGGCACTGGAGACGCCGAGCAGCCGCAGCGCCGCCTCGCGCACCGGCTCGAGGGCGCCGAGCAAGCCCCTCTCGTCCGGCTCGAGCCAGATCGCCCGCCAGTTGCGCTGCACCGCGCGGCGGAACCCGTCGCGGGCGGTGCGGCCCTTGCCCGTGCCCGGCGCGCCGAGCAGCCGTAGCACACGGACGCTGCGTGGCTCCCCGAACATCGCGGCGATCCCCCGTTGCTCGCGTGCCATGCCGACCAGCTTCGGCTCGGCGCCGATGCTCGGGCAGGCGGTGATCGTCGAGGTCGCGTCGAGCTGAAAGACCGTCGTCTCCGCGTCGTCGGCCTCTCGCGAGCGGTGGAGCGCGCTGATCAGCTCGGGCGACAGCAGATCCTCGAGAGAACCGTCGATCTTCGACTGGCTGCTCAGTAGCTGGCCGCAGGCGCTGCAACGGTCAGCGTCCTTGGCCACCGGCTGGCCGCACTCGCTGCAGGTGATGAACGCCCGAGCGGGCTGCTGGGGCTCCTCCTGGGGCGCGATCGGCGGCGCTTGGCGAGCGAGCACCAGGCCCTCGAGGACCTGTCGGAACTCGGTGGCGGTCCGGAAGCGATCGGCCGGCATCTTGCGCAGGGCGCGCATCACCAGCGTGTCGAGGTAGGGCGGGATCTTCGCCTCGACCCGCAACTTCGAGGGCGGTGAGACCTTCAGCGTCACCTGGTTGACCAGCGTATCCGGCGCGCTGGCGCCGAGGAACGGGTTCACCGCGGTGAGGCACTCGTAGAGGATCACGCCGACGGCGTAGAGGTCGGAGCGGTGGTCGAGGGGCTGACCGCGAGCCTGCTCGGGTGACATGTAGGCCGGCGTGCCGCAGATCCGCCCGTCGTTGGTGATCCGCGGACCCTGGCTGGCCATCGCCATGCCAAAGTCGACCACCTTGACGTAGTCGAGCTCGTCGGGGCCAGTGATCAGGAAGATGTTCTCCGGCTTGAGGTCGCGGTGCAGCACCTCCACCCGGTAGGCTGCCTCGAGGGCCGAGAGCAGCTGGCGCGTGATGTGGATCGTGCGGCGGACGCCGAGGTAGCCGATGGCGCCGAGCACCTCGGCCAGCGACTGGCCGCTGAGGTACTCCATCACCAGGTAGGTCTGGCTCGGCGAGGTGCGGAAGTCGTAGATCGAGACGATGTTCGGGTGATCGATCTGGCTCGCTAGCCGCGCCTCGTTCTCCAGCCGCTTGCGCGAGACCGGGTCGACCGAGTAGGCCGGGTGGAGCACCTTGACCGCCACGGTGTGCCCGGGCCCGATCACCTCGGCGCGATAGATCGCCCCCATCCCCCCGATGCCGATCAGGTACTCGAGCCGGTAGCGCCCGTCGAGCACCTTGCCGACCAGCTCCACCGCGGCCGGATCGGCCTCGGTGTCGTGGGTCAGCCCGCACTGCCCGCAGAACGTCTGATCGTCGGCCATCGGCCGCCCGCAGCGAAGACAGGATGCCATCGCCCGCCATTATACAGGGGATGGCTGCTGATCTCAGCTTGGCTCTTTTTGACCAGCCGGCCGGGCGCGGGCCTATTGGGCGTAGCTGCGGCGCCAGCTGCTGCGCAGGCCAGCGAGGGCGAGGGCGGCGAGGGCGCCGAGCCCGACTCCGAGCAGGCGGCTGCCGAGCAGCAGGTTGCCGACGCAAAAGCAGAGGGAAAAGACCAGGACCATCCCGAGCCCCCAGCGTCGCGTGCTCGGCCAACCGTCGGGGCTCCAGTCGATGTCGTCGAACCGCTCGACGACCGGTCCCCAGCCGAACGGGAACGGCTTGACCGTCCGGCAGAAGCGGCCCAGCTGCTCCATCGTCGTCGGCGCGGTGAGCTTGGCGACGGTGACCCAGCTGACGGTGGAGACCGCCGCGGTGAAGGAGAAGCGGCGCCCGTAGGTGTGCAGCAGGGGGCGCAGCAGCCCGGGGTGGTTGGCGAGCAGCGAGCCGAGGCCCGATCCGGCGAGCGAGGCGATCTCGCTCCAGGCGTTGATCCGCCACCAGAACCAGCGGGCGACGGCGATGAAGCCGTAGCCGGCGGTGAGCGTCGCCAGCACCTCCCAGGCCTCGCGAACCGAGGAGATGAAGTAGGCCATGCCGACCGCGATCAGCAGCATCAAGACGGTGCAGACCTGGCTCGCGCGGACGTAGTGTCGATCGCTGGCCTCGCGCTTGATGAAGCGCCGGTAGATGTCGTTGACCATGAACGACGCCCCGGTGTTGGCCTGGGTGTCGACGGTCGACATGAAGGCGGCGGCGAGCGAGGCGAGCATCAAGCCGAGCACGCCGCTCGGCAGCACCCTGACCAGCAGCAGCGCGTAGCCCACCTCGGCCTTGCTCTCGGGCAGGTCGGGGTAGGCGGCCAGCGAGACGAGGGCGACGAGGATCATCGGCCAGTAGTTGAGCGCGAAGTGGACCACCGTGAACAGCAGCTGGCTCGCCGCCGCGTGGCGCTCGTCCTTGGTCGAGAGGATCCGCTGGGTCAACGCCGCCGATGGGTTGCCCCACCACTTGAGCGAGATGAAGACGAGGAAGGTGTAGAAGAAGCTCGAGTCGGGCCGGGGCAGGAACTGCAGTCGGCGGGCCGCCTCGGCCGCCCCGTAGCGCTGGTCGAGGGCGCTGAACAGGCCGTCAAACCCGCCGATGTGGCTCATCGCGTAGTAGGCCAGCAGCAGCGAGCCCGCGGTGCCGATGAAGAACTGGATGAAGTCGGTCACCGTCACGCCCCAGAAGCCGCTGAGGGTGGTGTAGACGATGGTGATCAGCACCACGACGATCATCGTCGGGAGCGCGTCCCAGCCGAGGGCCTCCTGGGCCAGCACCAGCACCGAGCGGAAGACCCAGCCCATCTGGATGCTCAGCGCGAGGACGCCGAAGTAGACCCCCTTGAAGCCGCGCAGGATCGCCGCGCCCCGTCCGCTGTAGCGCAGCTCGGCCAGCTCGGCGGGGGTGATGATCTTCGAGCGTCGCAGCAAGGCGGCGAAGATGAAGGCGCTGAAGGTTCCGGCCCCGCCGATGATGTACGCCCAGGCGAACCAGACGCCCTGGATGCCGTTGGCGGAGACGAAGCCGGTGATTCCCAGGGGCGTGTCGATGGCGAAGGCCGAGGCGATCATCGAGGTGCCGGCGAGCCACCAGGGCAGGGTCCGGCCGGCGAGGAAGTAGTTCTCGTAGCTGGCGGTGGCCCGGCGGGAGACGTAGAGCCCGATCAGCACCGCCGCGACGACGTAGCCGATGATGATCGCCAGATCGAGGGGGGCAAGTCGCATCGTCAGATGATAGCGATCGACCGATCCCGGAGGAAACTTTTGATCATTTTCGAGCGTAGCGGGGATCGACGGTGGTCGCGGGGGCTGGTCACAGTATATATAGGGCCCGGAGGGATTCGTCGTGTCGCGGTCCCGTTCCTATCTTGGTCGCGAGGTTCGAGGTGGCTGACGTCGCCGCTGCTGCTCTGCTTGGACTTTCGCTGGGAAACGTCTGGATCTGTGCGCTGGTGGTCTTCGCGCTGCGGACGGCGGAGCGCTCGGCGTGCGGTGGCTACCTGGTTGGGCGGGTGGTCGGCGTGGTCGGCTTCGCCATCGCCTTTTGGCTGATCGGCGGGCTGTGGAAGCCGTCTCACCAGGCGGTCAACATCATGTCGGCGGCGATGATGCTGCTCTTCGTCGCCTATTTCTACGCCAAGCACCGCCTCGGCTGGAAGCTCCTGCACCGCTCCGGTGATGGCGGCGACCATCGCCACCATCACCACCACGACCTCGATCCGGCCGAGGCCGACCACGACAACTGCGACCACGACTGCAGCAGCTGCCCGGTGAGCGCCGACGCCGAGCTGCACAAGTACTGCAGCGACTGCGACGACGAGCGCTCCTGCGCGGCCGAGGAGCCCCAGGTGGCGGCGCTGACCCGCTCGGCCCGCCGCAAGTGGGGTCGCGGGCCCGAGGGCGAGGACCTCACGGGATTCTTCTCCGGCTTCGCCCTCGGCGGGCTGCGCGGCAGCGCGATGTGCGGCCGGATGGTGGTGCTGCTGCCGCTGGTGATGACCGGGACGTTGGGGCACGCGGTGCTGGTCGGCACCGCCTTCGCGGTCACCTCGACGATCTACCCGCTGATCGGGATGGTGATCGGCGACGTGATCTTGCGTGCCGTGCCCCACCGCAAGCGGATCTTTGACTTCAGCGCCGTGGTGCTGGTGCTGATCGCCGGCCTCTATTTCTACCGCGGCCTCACCGTGTGACGATTCGCGATTTCTCGGCTGTTACTCTGGCAGCTCATCTCGGTCGTGAGCCGGCCAAGACCACCGTGCCGACAAACCAGCCCTCCGTCCCAATGATTCTGATCATGGGGATCGCCAGGCCGCTAGAACCACCTTCATTCGTCCTGGCTGCGCAAGCATACAGTAGCAAATCTGCGACCGTGTAACCCTCGCAGCCGTAGCAATATTGCTGCTGCGTCTTTGGGTGAGAAAACAGGCCGTCTCATATGCTGTGGATTTTGCTGCGATCTTT
>JAUVBO010000438.1 GCA_030591195.1 Pseudomonadota bacterium | reverse complement strand
GCTGGTCCCGCTGATCGTGATGGCGATCACCAACTACTACCAGTACGAGAAGGCCTTCCGCGAGGAGGTCAAGCACCCGATCCGACTGCTCGCCTCCAACGCTCGCCGCTCGCTGCAGTTCTTCCTCCATGAGCGGCTCTCGATGCTGAGCTACATCATCGAGGACACCCCCGGTCCCGAGCTCCACGATCAGAAGCGGCTGACGCGGATCTTCGACCGCCTGCGGGAGGTCCAGAGCGGCTTCGTCGACATCGGCGTGATCGACGCCGATGGGCTGCAGCGCCACTACGTCGGCCCCTACGGCCTGCGCAACCGCAGCTACAAGGACCAGCGCTGGTTCCAGGCCGCGATGTCCCGCGGCCAGGCGGTCAGCGACGTCTTCATGGGCTACCGCAAGTTCCCTCACTTCGCCATCGCCGTGCGCCGACTCGACGACCAGGGGCAGGCCTACGTCCTGCGCGCGACGCTCAACGCCGACATCCTCGCCAACATGCGCGAGCGAGGCGAGGTCCGGGCAGCACGCGACACGCTGTTCGTCAACCGCGAGGGCGTGCTGCAGACCCCGTCGAAGCGCCACGGCAAGGTCCTCGAGAAGCTGACCCTGGCGATGCCGCCGCCCGCGGACCGGGCCCGGGTGCTCGAGCAGTCGGACCGGACGGGGATGATGCGCGTCGTCGGCTACGCCTACGTCGACGAGTCGCCCTTCGTCTTCCTCGCGATCGAGGAGCGCCGGAGCCTGCTCTCGTCGTGGCTCAACCTGCGAAACACGCTGCTGCTGTTCCTCGCCGGCAGCATCGCGGTGATCCTGTTCGTGATCTTTGCGGGCTCGACCTACACGGTGAACCGCATCCGCGAGGCGGACAACAAACGCCTCGCCCTGCTACACAAGGTCGAGTACACCGCCAAGATGGCGTCGATCGGCCGCCTCGCCGCCGGGGTGGCCCACGAGATCAACAACCCGCTGGCGATCATCAACGAGAAGGCCGGGCTGCTGAAGGACATCCTCGGCATGACCAAGGACGACAACGGCTTCCCCAAGCGGCAGAAGTTCGTCCGCAACATCGACCAGATCCTCGACTCGGTCGATCGCTGCGCGCGGATCACCCGCCGCCTGCTGCGCTTCGCCAAGCACATGGACATCCGCCGCGAGCCGATCGACCTGGCCAAGCTGATGCACGAGGTGCTCGGCTTCCTCGAGAAGGAAGCCCTCCACCGCAACCTCGAGCTCACGATCGAGTCCCAGGAGGACGTCCCGGTGGTCGAGAGCGACCGCGGCCGGCTGCAGCAGGTCTTCCTCAACATCGTCAACAACGCCTTCGGGGCGGTGGAGGACGGCGGAAGGATCCACATCCTCATCGCCCGCGAGGGCGACAACCACGTCAGCGTCACCATCCGCGACAACGGCGTCGGTATCCCTGAGGAGCACCTCAGCCACATCTTCGAGCCGTTCTTCACCACCAAGGAAAAGCACGGCACGGGGCTGGGGCTGTCGATCACCTACGGCATCGTGGAGAAACTGTGCGGCAAGATCACCGTCGACAGCCACGTCGGCGAGTGGACCAAGTTCTCGGTGATCCTGCCGCTCAAGCCGGAGACAGTCGATGGGAAAAAGGCGAGTGTTGCTAGTGGATGACGAGCCGGAGCTGGTCTTCACCATGGCCGAGCGGCTCGAGATCCGGGGTTACGACGTCGACGCGGTGACCAGCGGTCAGGAGGCCCTCGATCGCCTGAGCGAGGCGACCTACGACGTCGCGGTGGTCGACGTCAAGATGCCGGGGATGGGTGGCCAGGTGGTCCTCGGCAGGGCCAGCCAGGACCTCCCCGACCTGCCGGTGATCATGCTCACGGGGCACGGATCGACCGAGGAGTTCAGCGGTGGCGCCTGCGCCTACCTCTTCAAGCCGGTGAGCATCGAGGACCTGATCGAGACGATCGAGGAGTGCGCGGCCAAGAAGGGCTGAGCCGAGGAAAAACGTGACCAGCGTGAAGCAGCCAGACGAACCCCAGCAGGCGATGACCGGCCAGCTCGCCGCCGAGCAGCTGCTGTTCTTCGCCGCGATCATCGCGAGCCTGACCCACGAGCTGAAGAACGCGCTGGCGACGATCAACGAGTACTCCGGCCTGCTCGACGACCTGAGCTCCACGGGAAAAACCGTCGCGCCCGACCGGCTGCAGCGGGTCTGCGGCAAGGTGCAGAAGCAGGTCGGCCGCAGCCAGACCCTGATCGGCCGGCTCAACCGCTTTGCCCACAGCGCCGACGCGCCGCGGGTCAGCGTCGAGCTCGGGCCGGTGCTCGGCGCGCTCTGCGAGCTCTGCGACCGCTTCGCCAAGCTCTCCCAAGCGACCCTCGAGCGACGCTTCCCCGACGACTCGCTGACGATCACCACCGACCCCTTCGCGCTGCAGCACGCGGTCTACCTCGCGGTCCGCCGGGCCTTGGCCGGCGCCGACGCGAAGCGAACGGTGACCGTCGGCTTCGCCCTCGGCTCGAGCCCTGACGGCGAGGCCGAGGCGCTGCGGATCGCCGTCGAGAGCGCCGACCCGCTCGGGCCTCCGGAGGTCGACGCGGCCGAGCATCAGCGGCTCGAGCGACTCTGCGACTACCTCGGGGCGCGGCTCGAGTGGCTCACCGGCGACGCGGCCGGAGACGGCCCGGATCGAATCGTGCTGGTTTTTGCCTAGGAGACAACGCGAGCAAGATCGTCTTGCGCGCTGGACAACCAAAGGAGTGACGCGATGCTCGCAGCTGAGAAGGTGCTCCTCGTCGACGACGAGGAGGATTTCGTCGAGGCGCTCTCCGCCCGGCTCGAGGCGCGCGGCCTCCATGTGGACGTCGCCGCCAGCGGCCAGCAGGCGCTGGAGAAGATCGGCGGCAAGCGGTTCGACGTGGTGATCATGGACCTCTCGATGCCCGGGATGGACGGCATCGAGACCCTCCAGCAGATGCGCCAGGATAACCCCGAGATCCAGGTCGTGCTGCTCACCGGCCACGGGTCGCTGCAGAAGGGGATCGAGGCGATGAAGCTCGGGGCGATGGACTTTCTCGAGAAGCCGGCCGACATCGAGCTCCTGCTGGAGAAGGTCCGCACGGCGAAGGCCAAGACCTCGGCCGACGACGAAAAACAGACCCAGTCGTTGATCGACGACATCCTCAAGACCAAGGGCTGGTAAAGAGCGACCGATGACCACGATCCTGCTGGTGGTCGGCTTCCTGCTGGTCTCGCTCGCCTCGCGACAGGTCGGCCAGGCGGCAGCCCACGGCCGCCTACCGCTGATCACCGGCTACCTGGCGGCTGGGGCGATCGTCGGGCCGTTCTGCCTCGGCTGGATCAGCCCCCAGGGCGTCCTGGCGCTGCGCCCGGTCGATCAGCTGGCGCTGGCCTACATCGCCTTCGCTGCCGGCAGCGAGCTCTACCTGAAGGAGATCCGCAGCCAGCTACGGAGCATCGCCGCGGTGACCACCGGGCTGGTGCTGTCGACCTTCACCCTGGGTACGGTCGCGGTCTTGCTCCTCGCCGACTGGGTGCCGTTCCTCGCCAGGATGCCCCAGCCCGGTCGCGTCGGCGTGGCGCTGATGGCGGGCGCGATCCTCGTCGCCCGCTCGCCCTCGTCGGCGATCGCGATCATCCGCGAGTTGCGCGCCCGCGGGCCCTTCACCAAGACCGCCCTCGGGGTGACGGTGGTGATGGACGCGGTGGTGATCCTGACCTTCGCCGTGTCGATCTCGATCGCGCACTCGCTGGTGGCCGGCCACCCCTTCGAGGCGCTGCTGCTCGCCCGCGTGGTGGCCGACCTGCTGCTCTCGCTGGTGACCGGGCTGACCGTCGCCGCGCTGCTGCACGTCGTCCTCGCGAGCGACCTCCGCGAGCGCTACAAGACCGCGCTGGTGCTCGCTGCTGGCTTTGGCGCCTTCGTCGGCGCCGAGTACCTGCGCCACCACAGCGAGGCGGCGCTGGGCTGGAGGATCTCGATCGAGCCGCTGCTGGCCTGCATGATCACCGGCTTCGCCGTGACCAACTTCGGCCGCTGCCGCGACGAGTTCACCAGCTCGCTCGAGGAGGTGGCGCCGGTGATCTACGTCGCCTTCTTCACCCTCGTCGGCGCCTCGCTGGCCCTCGACACGGTGGTCAAGCTGTGGCGCGTCGCGCTGGTGCTCTTCGGCGTGCGCCTGATCGGGATCAACATCGGCTCCTACCTCGGCCACACCGCGGCGGGCGACCCGAAGCACTTCCGTCGGCTGAGCTGGATGGCCTACGTGACCCAGGCCGGCGTCGGCCTCGGCCTGGCCAAAGAGGTCGCCGGGGAGTTCCCGACCTTCGGCGCCGAGTTCGCGACGATGATCATCGCGATCATCGTGATGAACCAGATCGTCGGACCGCCGCTGATGAAGTTCGTCATCCGCCGGGTCGGCGAGTCCCACCTCGCGGGAGAGGCCGAGCCGGACGACATCCGCGACGCGCTGATCCTCGGCATCGACGACCAGTCGATGGCGGTGGCTCGCCAGCTAGTAGCGAACAACTGGAAGGTGATCATCGCCGACCGCGATCCGTCGCACGTCGAGC
>JAUVBO010000284.1 GCA_030591195.1 Pseudomonadota bacterium | reverse complement strand
GGCTGGCGATCGTCGGTTCGCCGACCGTCTACGTCGCCCTGGGGTCGAGCGCGACGTTGCTGGTTAGGTACAGCGACAACGGCGCCGGCTTGCCGAACGAGTCGATCAGCTTTGCCTTTGCCAGCGATGGCCGCGACACCCGGCTCGCAGCCTACGTCGCTCAGACCGACGTCTACGGCGTGGCCTCGACGGTGCTCCAGGCGGGACAGGTCCCGGGCCAGCTCCGGGTCGAGGCCCGCTCGTCCCGCGGCGATCGCGTCGAGTGGGTGGTGGTGATCGGTCAGGGCTCGGCTCCCGTCCCGGGCACCGCCGCGGGCGGCCTCAGCGGGACCTACTCGCTGACCAGCAACTTCAACATCCAGACCTCTTTCACGGGGACCAAGGTCGGCGAGGTCCTGAGCATGCTCAACGAGATGTCCGACGAGCCCGACGATCCCGGCCTGTTCCTGGTCGACCGCATCCTGGCCAAGGTCGACAACTCGGCGGTCACCACCGTCGCCAAGCTGTTCCGTGGGGTGCTCGGCAGCAAGGTGAACGACCTGATCCTCGGCTCCGCGCCCAAGATGGTCAGCCAGCTGAAGCAGCTGGCCCAGGACCTCTCGACGATCAACCGGCGCTTCCAGATCTCGTCGCAGGTCGTTGCCAGCTCTTCCCAGCAGGTCACCCTGGCGAGCCACACGCTGAAGACGATCGCCTGGGACCTCAACGGCCGGCGCGCCGAGTACTCGTTCGCCGCGCTGGGCATGGCCGAGCCAGCCGTGCACGGCCTCCAGGTCTCGGCGCTGCCGAGCCACAGCACGGGCCTCTTCCGCCACAAGCTCCAGCAGCACACCTTCGACCTCAAGTGGGGCTCGTTCGTGCTGGTGGCGCTCAACGAGCTGGTGATCCCGACCATCGACCCCGCCGCCCATAACATGGCGGACCTGCTCGATGGCTGGGTCGACTGCCAGAGCATCGGCGGGACGATCAACGACACGGTCAAGCTCGGCGGCCAGTCCCTCTGGTCAGGGGCCTGCCGGATGGCGGTGGACGTGCTCGCCGGCTACTTCGAGGGCCGGCTGGCCAACCTCAACGCCGACACGACGGCGCTGACGATCGAGGGCGAGACCAGCCTGGTCGACCAGAACAACGACAGCTCTCCCGACCTGCTCACCAACGGTCAGTGGACCGGGACGTTCACCTTCGGCGCGGCCTCGGCGCCGATCGATCGGACCACCAACACCTTCGTCGGCAGCCGGATTCAGTAGCGCCGAGTACCGTCCACCTCGCCGATCACCCGATCGATCACCGCGCGACGAAGACTCCAGTGCGGAGCAGCGGACAGTTGAGGCTGCGTGGTCGAGACAGCTGTGGTATGCCACAGCTGCAACGGAGAGGATTGGATCATGGACGTGACGTCACCAAGCCCTTTCAAGGTCTGGGCCGGTCAGATACGGGCTCCCTTCCTGCTGCTGTCGGTGGTGCTGGTGCTCATTGGTGGCGCCGTCGCTGTCTCCGATGGCGTCTTCAATGGATGGCGCTTCGGGCTCTCGATGGTCGGGGTGGTCCTGGCGCACATCGCGGTCAACGTCTTCAACGAGCTCTCTGACGACCGGACCGGCATCGACCAGCAGACCGAGCGAACCCCCTTTTCGGGCGGCAGCGGGAGCCTGCAGGCCGGACACACCGGGCGGAGGTCAGCGATGGCCGTCGCGGTCGGCACCTCGCTCGTCGCGCTGGCGATCGGCATCTACCTCGCGGCGCTGTCGGGCTGGTTCCTGCTGGGGTTCATCGCCGTCGGCGCCCTGACCGCGTTGCTGTACACCGGCGTGCTCGCGCGCTGGATGCTCGGCGAGCTCGCCGCCGGCATCGCGCTCGGCACCTTCGTCGTCCTCGGCAGCTACTACGCCCAGGCGAGCAGCCTGACCCCCGCGGTGATCTGGGTCTCGATCCCGCCCGGGATCCTCACCGCGCTGCTGCTGTTGCTCAACGAGTTTCCCGACGTCGAGGCTGACCGTCAGGGTGGACGGCGGCACCTGGTGATCGTCCTCGGCCACCGGCGCGCTGCGGTGCTCTACACGGCGGCGCTCGCGTGCAGCTACCTGCTGCTCGTCGCGGGCGTCGCGCTGCGGTGGTTGCCGCTGACCGTGCTGCTGGCGCTGCTGACCGTGCCGCTGGCGGTCAAGGCCGCGGTGGGCGCGCTGCGCCACGGCACCGACACCCAGAAGCTCGTCGGCGCGATGGGCGCCAACGTCGGGCTTGTCCTCGGCACTGATCTGTTGATCGCGATCGGCTTCTTCCTCGCCTGACTGCCTCGCTCCGGGGCCCCACCACCGGACGCCTGCCGCTACAGCAGGCAGCCTGGCTCCTCGCAGACGCCCGCCCGTGGCGTGGCCGTGCCTCCCCCTGGTCAGCGCCTCGGCGCTGATGCCGGACTGGCCAGTCTGCGGGGGGGCAGAGCCCGGAGGCACTGACTAGTCGCAAGAACAGCCGATCGCAACCGAGTACAATGACGACAACCAGCCAAGGGTAGAGAGATGAGCATCCACCGCCTGATCCTCCTCGCGTCGCTGTTTCCCCTCGCATCGTGCACCGCCACGCTGGGCGCGAGCGATGCGCGGCTCGCGGGAGACGTTGGAGGAACGAACGACGCCAGCACGGGCGACGCCGGAGACGCGGGCCCGGGCGGCACGGACGACGCCGGCACGGACGACGCCGCGAGCCAGGGCGACGGGCCGAGCCTCGAGGACGCCTCAGCTGCGCTGCCGCAGAGCTGCGCCAACAAGTCCGCGGAGATCACCGCCAGCGCCGGCAACACGGTCCTCGTGTCGCCAGGGTCGTTCGGCCAGGTCACGGTCGGAGGCAATCCCACCACCCTGCGCCAGGTGATCAACAACGCCAGCCCCGGCGACACCATCCTGCTGGCCAACGGCACCTACACCTTCGAGGAAGCGAGCCCCGGCTCGTACACGGGGCTCTACTTCACGACCCCCGACATCACCCTGCGGGGCCAATCGGGTGACCCCAGCGCCGTCGTTCTCGACTCCAACTACGCCGACCACGGCGGCCAGACCGCTGCGATCACCGTCGCCGCAGCGGGCACCGTGTTGGCCGACCTCACGGTGCAGCGATCGATCTTCCATCTGATCCACTTCCTCTCGGACGGGGACTCCTCACTGGTTCACAGGGTTCACCTCGTCGACGGCGGCCAGCAGCTGCTGAAGGCGAGCGGGACCAACATCGATGACGTCGAGATCAGCTGCAGCCGGTTGATCATGACCGCCGCCGGCCGCGACAACGTCTGGGGCTACGGCGCCACCGACGGCGGCACCCGCTGCTACACCGGCGGCATCGACACCCACGACTCACGCGACTGGCACGTTCACGACTGCTACTTCGAAGGCATCTACTGCAACGCGGGGGGCGTCCAACGACCAGCTCACGGCAAGAAGGCCGAGGATCGCGACAACCAGACCTACACCGGTGGCCTGGCCGAGCACGCGATCCACATGTGGGACGCGGTCCAGGGGCACGGCCACGTGATCGAGCGCAACCGGATCGTCAACTGCGCGCGGGGCATCGGCCTCGGCTTGGCGGTCGACGTGTACGACACGGTGATCCGCAACAACATGGTGTTCTCGAAGCACGCGGGGAGCGGAGAGCACGACGTCGGCATCATCGTCGAGCGGGCGCACGACAGCCGGGTCTTCAACAATACGGTGTTCTTCTCCTCGGCGAGCGCCTACCCCAACGCCATCGAGTACCGCTGGAGCTCGACCAGCAAGCTCGAGGTGCGCAACAACCTCGCCAACCAGCTGATCCGTTCGCGCGACGGCGCGGTGGCGGCGACCAGCAATAACCTCGACAGCGCCCCGGCCAGCTGGTTCGTTGACGGTGCCTCCGGCGATCTGCACCTGAGCTCCTGCGGCATCGCGCAGGTCGCCGGCGTGGGCACGGTGCTCGGCGACGTGACCGACGACATCGACCAGCAGCCGCGCAGCGCCGACAACGACATCGGCGCGGACCAGTGCCAGTAGCGCCGGGCCCGGCCGCTTGTCAGGTCCCCCTGCCGTAGGAGGCGGCCGCGCGGGCCGTGAGCCCGAGGAGCAAGAAGAGCAGGATCCCGAGCGGCGTCGTCGCCCCGGGTCGCTCCAGCTCGCAGGCACAGCCCGCCGGCGTGGCCGCGCACCGT
Organism: Pseudomonadota bacterium; assembly: GCA_030591195.1. The sequence goes on along the minus strand of JAUVBO010000284.1, from coordinate 1,316 downwards.
TCCGGGTCGAGCTCCAGCGGATAGACCTGGCAGACGCCGAGGACGTCGTCGGGCTGGGGCGCGCTCCGGGTCTGCCCCGCGGCGCTCTTCGGGTACATCAGCGCCTCGCGGGCCGCGGCAGGCGCCTCGGCGCACGGGACCACGGGTTGTCCCTCATGGTCCGCGGCGTCGACGTCGCAGGTGTGGTCCAGGCCCAGCACGTGGCCGAGCTCGTGGGCGATGGTGCTCTCGATGTCCCGGGTGCCCGGCGCCCCCGTGGTCGAGAACGTGTGGTGTTGCCCGTTGAGGAGCACGTCGGCGTCGAGGATCTCGCCGGTGGTCGTCTTCCACACCACGGTGTTCGCCACCCACTCGGCCGGGAATGGCCAGTCCCGCTCCACCCAGTAGATCACGTTCTCGTTGGCGCCGTGGCTGTCGTAGTGGGGCAGGGCCGTGGCGGATGGCTCCAGCAGCACCCACTCGATGAACGAGCAGTGCGCGGTGGCCTGGCGCCAGCCCTCCGCTGCGCGGCGCACGGCGTCCAGGTCGCTGCCGTCGGTGACGTCGTCGCTACCGGCGGCGTTGACGCGAAGGGGGACGCAGCTGGTGCGCATCCACTGCAGCGGCGCGCCCGAGTCGGCCCGGCCCCGCACGTAGGCGGCCGCCGGGGAGGAGCCCAGCCACACGAGGCAGATCAGCGCGGCGCGCCAGGTCATGCGCCGAACTTAACGTGGCTCGCGCCGTGGCCACAACCTGTCCCGGCAAGCTCCCCGACCTGGAGCCGACGAGGACGGCGCAACTCGGTCTATCGGCGGAATGCCCAATTTGCTCGATCGGCCGAGAAGTTGGCGAAAATTGCTCGGCTGGCGGAGAATGTCAGGGCTGCGTGGAGGGTGCGATGCAAGACGTTGACGACCGGGAAGACGTTGGCGATTGGGAAGACGATGGCGAGTGGGAAGATCTGAGCGAGTCGGCGGTCGAGGGGTTCTCGGAAGGCTTCATCAAGGGAGTCGCCAAGTCCAAGGCCCGCGCCAAGGTGCGCAAGTCGGTGGGCGCTGCAAAGACCGAGCAGGCCCCGGGTCCGATCACCTGCCCTCACTGCAGCAAGCCGCTCGAAGGCGACGCGATGGTCTGCGAGTGGTGCGGCAAGAGTCCGCCGGTCCTCACCGACGAGACGCCCAAGCGACGACAGTCCCACCGCACCTTGGTGGCTGCGATCATCGGCGGCACCGCGGTCTTGCTGGTCGTCGTTGCCCTGGGGATCTGGGTCAGCAGCGGATCCTGAGGCGGCGACCCCGGCCCGCCAGCCACGCCGGCAGCCGGTGGTCTATCCGGGC
>JAUVBO010000004.1 GCA_030591195.1 Pseudomonadota bacterium | reverse complement strand
CGGTGCCCGGCGGCGCTGATCTCTCGGCGGCTGTCGACGTCCGCGTCGGGCGCGGTGCTCTGTTCCTGCTGGTAGATTTGGACCGCGAGCAGGTCGTTGAGGCGGTGGACAACCACGCCGCTGCCGACGCCCACGGCGCCGGGATCGCCGCCGCGCAGCTCGTCGCCCAGAAGGGTGCTAAGGCGGTGGTGGCAGGGCACTTCGGACCCAAGGCAGCCACCGCCCTGACGGGGCTCGGGCTCGAGCTGTACAACACCCCCGCGGGTCTGACGGCTGCCGAGATCGTCAAGCGGCTCAAGGGCGGACAGCTCGGCCGCCAGACAACCTGACCCCGCCTCGAGAAACACCCTCCAGACAAAAACGACCGGTCGTGCTACCTCTGGGCCCACTCGCGGCAAGGAGAGGTGCATGTCCCGATGGCTCCCCCTCGCGTCGGTTGCCCTGCTCGCGCTCGGCAGTGGCGAGACGCCAGCGTCGCGCAGCGGCGACGGCGGCGGCGACGCGTCGAGCGACCAGGGATCGAACGCGCCGGACACGACCGCGGCCGACAGCTCGCTGTCAGGCAGCGACGGGCGCCCGGCCGACCAGGCCAGCGCCCCCGCCGACCAGGCCAGCGCCCCCGCCGACCAGGCCAGCCCGCCGCCGCCCGACCAGGCCAGCCCGCCGCCGCCCGACCAGGGCAACCCGCCGCCGCCCACCGAGCTGCTGCTCTTCGACCAGCAGGGGCTGCAGTTTGCCGCCGCGGACAAGGGCTTCGACCCGCTGATCAACCCGGGAGATCCGCTGCCGGCGAGCAACTGGCTCAGCCCGCACGACTACTACGACGGCGAGCTCCGAATCCGCTACGTGATCGAGGGCCCGCCAGGGCAGGTGGGCGGCAAGCTGCAGGTCTGCATCTGGACCATGCCGGGCTACTCGCCCGAGTCCTGCGCCTCCCAGGTGGCCCACACCGGCGTCGGCGAGTACTTTGAGACCAAGCTCGCGCCCTCCTCCTGGTGGAAGAAGGACAACCAGCCGCTCGACTTTTCCCACCCGGAAAATTTTCTGATCCGCGTCGTCCTGCGGGGCGAGTCGGGCTGCAACGTCACCAGCTACACCGTCAGCAACGGCTGCTGGGACGAGTGGCCCAAGTACGAGCAGATGAAGTACGGGGTGACGATCGTGATGGTACCCAAGGGCTCGACCTTCTCGGGCTGGTCCTCCTACCCCTGATCGTGGCGGGGCACGCTGATGCGCGACATCGTCAGCTACCGCTCCACGATCGGGTTGGACCCAACGACGATGGACCCGCTCGTGACAAGGACTGTCTATTACCGCGGCCTGCTGGCGCTGCCCACCGACCCCGCTGCCTACAAGAAGTGGAACGACGACTTCATCGCCCGGGCCAAGGTCGAGCCCTGCACACCTACCATGACCCGGGCGAGTGTGGCCCAAACCCCGACCAGCCGTGCGAAAAGGTCGCCAGCTGGCCGGGCGACGACGGCTTCCGCAGCTACCGCGACCAGATCGCCCGTCCACCGAGCAAGGGGGGGGCGCGTCAGTAAACTACTTTGATCACACGACTTGTCGGCTCGGGTCGCCATCGCGACCATGCCCCTCGGGTCACAGTTCTCCGTGGCACACCCGAGTCAACGCCGGTCTGCTCAGGGCCAGCAGCAGGTTGAGAAATCGCCGAGTTCGGGCCCCGTCCCCCACCGACAAGTGCTATAACACCGCACACTGTAGGGGGTGCGCTCGAGGATCCACCGGCCCTCTGGCGGGTGTCTGATCGTCCGCTCGAGCGCACGCGCGGAGCTCTCCGAGCGCCTCGAGACCCTACCGATGTTCGGCGGGCGGGAACGGCGGGATGGCGGCGGGCGCCGTCGTCCTGGTCGCTTCGCGCGCCGCTCCGACGCGAAGGAGACGCGAGAACGCGAAGGAGACGCGAAAACGCGCAGGGCACGCGAGGAGGCGAAGGCACCAATGGCTGCAAGAGGGATGATCATCATCGACGAGGATCGCTGCAAGGGCTGTGGCCTCTGCACCGACGCCTGCCCGGCCAAGATCCTCAGGCTGCCCGAGGGCCGCTTCAACGCCAAGGGCTATCCGGCGGTGGAGGTCACCGACATGGAGGCCTGCACCGGCTGCGCGGTGTGCGCCATCGTCTGCCCCGACGTGGTCTTCACTGTCTACCGGCAAAAAAAGCAGCGAGCCGCTTAGAGCCCGATCCGGTCTGATGTTGCTGCTGGCCGCTCTGACCGTTCCGATAGGAGACGTTTGATGGCGAAGGTACTGATCGATGGCAACTCGGCCATCGCAGAAGCGGCGATAAGAGCCGGCGTCGAGGCCTTCTTCGGTTATCCGATCACGCCCCAGACCGAGGTGCTCGAGCACTTCTCGGCGCGGATGCCCGAGGAGGGGCGGGTCTTTCTCCAGGCCGAGAGCGAGATCGCCTCGATCAACATGGTCTACGGCGCGGCCTGTGCCGGCGCCCGGGTGATGAGCTCGTCGTCGAGCCCCGGGGTGAGCCTGATGCAGGAGGGCATCTCCTACATCGCCTGCTCCGAGGTCCCCGCGGTGCTGGTCAACATCATGCGCGGCGGCCCCGGGCTCGGCAACGTCCAGCCCTCCCAGGCCGACTACTTCCAGGCCGTCAAGTCGGCCGGCCACGGCGACTTCCACATGATCGTCCTCGCGCCGTCGAGCGTGCAGGAGGCGGTGGATCACGTGGGGCTGGCCTTCGACCTCGCCGACAAGTACCGCACGATCGTGATGGTCGTCGCCGACGGCGCCATCGGCCAGATGATGGAGCCGGCCGAGCTGCCACCGATGAAGCCGGTCCGCACGCCCGAGGAACGGGCGGCCTGGACGCTGACCGGCGCCAAGGGCCGCGACCCGAACATCATCACCTCGCTCTTCCTCGGCGCCGAGAACCTCGAGCGGGTCAACCTGCGGCTGCAGGCCAAGCTAGGTGAGATCACGGCCAACGAGGTTCGCTACCAGGAGCTCGAGGTCGACGACGCCGAGTGGCTGCTGGTCGGCTTCGGCACCATGGGCCGGGTCTGCCAGAACGTGCTGCGCGAGGCCCGCGCCAAGGGGCTCAAGGTCGGCCTCCATCGCCCGGTGACGCTGTGGCCGTTCCCGAGCCAGCGCCTCGCCGAGCTGTCGCAGAAGGTCAAGGGGATGCTGGTGGTCGAGATGAACGCCGGCCAGATGGTCGAGGACGTCAGGCTCGCGGTCAGCGGCGCCTGCCCGGTCGACTTCTATGGGCGGATGGGCGGCGCCTTCCCGCTGCCCGAGGAGATCCTCGAGCGGCTCGGCAAGCTGCGTGTGAAGCTGGCGGAAAAGGAGTAGGTCATGGAGCACGTCAAGGTTCCCGAAGACTACGATCTGGTCTACGAGCGACCAGAGAGCCTGACCCTCAAGGAGTTCCACTACTGCCCCGGCTGCACCCACGGCACGACCCATCGGATCCTCGCCGAGGTGCTCGACGAGCTCGGCGTGCGCGAGCGGACGATCGGCGTCGCGCCGGTGGGATGCTCGGTGCTGGCCTACTTCTACTTCAACGTCGACATCGCCGAGGCGGCCCACGGGCGCGCGCCGGCGATGGCGACGGGGATCAAGCGCGTCAGCCCGGACAAGGTGGTCTTCACCTACCAGGGCGACGGTGACCTCGCCGCGATCGGCACCGCCGAGATCATCCAGGCCGCCAACCGCGGCGAGAACTTCACCACGATCTTCGTCAACAACGGCATCTACGGCATGACCGGCGGCCAGATGGCGCCGACCACCCTGCCCGGCGGCGTGACCACCTCGTCGCCCACCGGTCGCGACGTGGCGGCGGCGGGCCACCCCATGAGGGTCGCCGAGCTGATGGCGGTGCTGCCGGGTGTGGCCTACGTCACCCGTCAGCAGGTGCTCGACCCGGCGGGGATCCGCAAGACGAAGAAGGCGATCAAGACCGCGGTGATGGCCCAGATCGCCGGGCTCGGCTTCACCATGGTCGAGGTGCTGTCGACCTGCCCGACCAACTGGCACATGGGGCCGAAAGAGGCCAACGACTGGGCGAAGGCCAACATGATGCCGTACTACCCGGTGGGCGACACCAAGGTCAGCGACGCCGTGGCCGAGCTGATGAAGACCAAGAAGGTCAAGTGACTGCCATGCAGCAAGAGATCATCATTTCCGGCTTCGGCGGACAGGGCGCGCTGTTCGCCGGTCAGTTGCTCGCCTACGCAGCGATGGACAGCGGCCGCGAGGTGACCTGGATCCCCTCCTACGGCCCCGAGATGCGCGGCGGCAAGGCCCGCTGCACGGTGATCATCTCCGACGAGGAGATCGGCTCGCCGCTGACGTCCCACCCGACCAGCTCGATCGTGCTCAACATCCCGTCGATGGAGGCCTTCGAGCCGACGATCAGGGAAGGCGGGGTGCTGGTGGTCAACAGCGCGCTGATCCCGCTGACCAGCGAGCGCACCGACATCAAGCTGATCTACGCCCCGGCCAGTGACATGGCCCGGGAGATGGGCAACGTGCGGCTGGCGAACGTGATCCTGCTCGGCGCGCTGGTCGAGGCCACCGGCGTCGTGCCCCTCGAAGCGGTGGCCCAGGCCCTCGACGACCACCTGCCCGAGCGCCACCGGAAGCTGCTGCCGGCCAACAAGCAGGCGCTGAACAAGGGCGCCGAGCTGGCCCGGGCCTAAACCCTGGCTCGACCCCATTCCCTGCACCCGATCGCTCCGATCTGGTAGGCTGCCGCACCTCGTTCGCTGGGCGATTGATGTCGGACACCCTCCACAGCATCCTGGTCATCGCCGTCGGCTTTGCGGTGCTGATCAAGGGCGCCGACTGGCTGGTCGACGGAGGGTCGTCGATCGCCAAGCGCTACCACGTCTCGGAGCTGGTGATCGGCCTGACCCTCGTCTCCTTCGGCACCTCGGCTCCCGAGTTGGTGGTCAACAGCTTCTCGGCGGTCCGCAACGAGCACGGCCTGGTCTTCGGCAACATCATCGGCAGCAACCTGTTCAACACCCTGCTGGTGCTCGGCGTGGCCGGGCTGATCCGACCGTTGCCGATCCGCGCCTCGACGATCTGGAAGGAGATCCCCTTCTCGCTGCTGGTGACCCTGGTGCTGCTGTGGCTGGTCAACGACTCGCTGTGCGGCCGGGGGGGAGCCGCCCCGGTGCAGAACCAGCTCAGCCGCCCCGACAGCATCGTGCTGCTCGGGCTGTTTGGCCTCTTCCTCTACTACACCTACCGCCTGGTGCGTGATGGCGATCCGGAGATGCCTGCCGAGGACGCCCAGGGCGCCGATCAGGCGATGCCGCTGTCGCGCGCCGGGCTGCTCTTCGCCGCCGGAGCGGTGGCCCTGCCCGTCGGGGCACACCTGGTGGTACAGCACGCCGTGAAGCTGGCGGTGAGGGTCGGCGCCTCGCGCAAGCTGATCGGGCTGACCCTGCTCGCCGCCGGAACCTCCCTGCCCGAGCTCGCCGCCACCGGGGTGGCCGCCGCCCGCGGCAAGACCGACATGGCGGTGAGCAACGTCGTCGGCTCGAACATCTTCAACGTGCTGCTGATCCTCGGCGTCAGCGGGGTGATCACCCCGGTGACCTACGACCCGGTGCTCAACACCGACGCGCTGTTCCTCGTTTGCTCGTCGGTGATGGTCTTCCTCTTCATCTTCACCGGCCGCGGCCGGGAGATCTCGCGCGCCGAGGCGACGATGCTGGTGCTCGGATTCTTCGGCTACATGACCTACGTCGTCGGCCGCGAGTACGCCTTCTTCCCGATCGGCTGAACCAGTGCCCCGGGCGCCGGGCGATCAAATGCGTGGTTCCGGTGGGGTTCGTGGCTAGAATCGCCCCGATGTCTTCAAGGCGCTCCCGTCGCAAAGGAAACGCCGCGTCGATCAAGACCCGGCCGACCAAGCCGAGACCCCCGGTGAAGGCAACACCGCGCTGGGGCCTGGCCCTGCTGAAGCGACTGGACCCCTGGATGGGCTTGATCGCGGCGGGGATCTACTTCGTCCTGGTCCTGACCCTGCACTCGTTCGGGGGGGTGTTCGAGTTCGACCCTGACGAGGGCAACAACCTCATCAAGTCGCTGATGCTCAGCCGGGGCCACGCGCTGTACAGCGAGGTCTGGAGCGATCAGCCGCCGCTGTTCTGCTACTTGTTGATGTGGTGGCTCGAGGCCTTCGGCTGGAGCACCTACGCGGCCCGGGTCCTGGTGTTGCTGTTCGGCTCGGCGATCGTCTTTGCCGTCTACGACTCGCTACGGATCGTCTCCGGCCATCCCGCGGCGACTGCCGGGGCGTTGCTGCTGCCCTGCTCGATGGAGTTTGTCAGGCTGAGCGTGTCGGCGATGCTGGGGCTGCCCTCGCTGGCCTTCGCGATGCTGTGCGTCTGGGCGCTGCTGCGCTGGACGCAGCACCGCCGCGCTGCTTGGCTGCTAGCGGCCGGGGTGTTGATCGGCTCTTCGCTGATGACCAAGCTCTTCGCCGGCTTCCTGCTGCCGGTCCTGGGCATCGGGTTGCTGATCGCTGCCGCTCGCCGGCAAGAGCAGTGGTCGTTTGACCGGGCAACCTTGCTGCCGGCCGCCATCTGGACCTTGGCGACGACCGCCACGGTGGCGCTGATCATCCTGTGGACCGTGCCCCTCTCGGGACTCGATCAGCTCTACGACGCCCACCTGGCGGCGAGAGACTCAGCATTCTTCACCAGCCCAGAGAAGATACTCCGAGCTGTCGAGGCCCTCCACCAGCGGATCCGTGACGACTGGCAGCTCGTCACCCTGGCGGGCCTGGGCCTGGTCGGCGGCCTGCTGACTCGGCGCTGGGCGCTGCTGATCCCGGGCGTCTGGTGCGTGCTGTCCTACGTCCTGCTCCGTCACCACCGGCCCGTCTGGTATCACCATCAGCTGCTGCTGACCCTCCCGATCTGCATCCTCGCCGGAGCCGCGGCCGGGGCGCTGGTCTCTGGCGGCTGGAAGCCGCAGAGGGCGCGGCTCGCCGATCTGCCACGAGCCTTGGTCCGCGTTGCTGCGTTGGTGTTGGTCGTGTGGCTGGCGGCCGACCTGGCTCGGGGGCAGAAGAACTTCCAGCAGCCCCGACCGATGAGCAGCTGGGCCAATCGCGATCGGTTCGCCGCGGAGGTGATGCGAGCCTACGCCGACGTGACCGACATTGCCCTGGTGGACCGGCAGATGTACGCCGTTCACGCCGGGGTGGACATTCCGCCGAACCTCAGCGTGACCTCGCACAAGCGGTTCAACACCGGTAACCTCGCCACTGCGGAGATCCTCAGGTTCGTCGCCGAGCAGCGGCCTCAGCAGGTGTCGATCTCCCAGCGATTCTGGAGCTCCCGGAAGCGACTGTATCGGAGCCTGGTCAAGGCAGTCCGCGACGACTACGTCTTGGTCTATGCCGACCCCGGAATCAAGCTGAAGCACTTCGTTCGCCGCGACGTCGTCGGCGATCCGATCGCGACCCTGAAGCGGGTTATCCGGCGTGAGCCCGCCTTTGCCGGCGGCTACGATGTCATGGGGCTGATGCACAACCGCCGAGGCCAAACGGAACAGGCCCTGTCCGCCTTCAGCGGGGCCGTGCGGGTCGATCCGACCTACGGGCGAGCTCACAAGCATCTGGGCGACACGATCATCTCCAGCGGCAAGGTGGTCGAAGGGTTCGAGCACCTGCGACGGAGCATGACGCTCGAGGGGGGCAGTCTGCTCCCTCCCGTGGCCCGCCACTACGCCTGGCGCAGGGCGACCTTCCCTGACGAGGCTCACCGAAACGGCGAGCAAGCGCTGCGGATCATCCGAGCGATATTGAAGGCCGGCGACGCCCAGCCGAGAGATTCGATCATTCTGGCCGCGGCCCTCGCCGCCGATGGCCAGTTCGACGGTGCCGTCCAGTCGGGCACCAAGAATCTGCAGGTGGCCAGAAGTAGTCCGCGACTGGCCCACGTCGCCCGGCAACTGCAGCAGCAAATTGCCTCCCATCAGAAGGGCGTGCTGTTGACAAGGCGGGTCAGGGCTCCGCAGTGGTCTGGTGACCTCGGAAGGCCGCACGGCGGGCCGCACGCGCCGGGCGGCAGCACGCTCGGGTCGAGCGCGCCGGGCAGCTGCCACACGGCCGACAAGACCGCGCTGAGCTCGGCAGTGAGTGGCCCCGCTAGACTGAACTGCCAGGCCAATCGCTGCGTCGAGGCCTTCTGCGACTTCCTCGGCTCCAGGGAGGTCGTTGTCGCCAGAGCCCCGGAAGAGCTCCGCGCGCTCCTGGAGGATCGAGGACGGAGTGATCTGTTCGTCGTCTTGGAGCCCAAGCACCCTGGAGAAGTGTGGCTGTTCGATACCAGCCTTAAACCTGTGGGAGACAACAAGACAGTCTATTCCCCCGGGGAGGATGGACCGATTCTCAGCTCGAGTGGGGATCTGATGCTGGTCGGAGATCGGAGCGGAGCGCGCAGAGTCAGGAACTTCGCGGTCATCGGCGCGACGTTTGAGCGGACCGGAGACAGCAGGGGAAACGGCGCCGGAGACATCATCAGCATTCGCAGGGGCGCCCAAGGGGTTTACGTCGCGCTCTGCAGTTTCTTGGGCGTTGGAGATGAGGTCCTCTCGGTTACTCACAACTTCGGCGATGGGGGACACGAGCCCGTTACGGTATCGGTCCGGAACAATACGTTCGATGGGGGCTTGCGCCATCAGCACAGCTACGCGCACCTGTTTGGCAGCAAGAAGACCGATGGGGGGTTCCGCGTCGAGACGATCGGAAACGTCTACCGCGGCTACAAGAGAAGAGGCTGTCGGGCCCAGGGGAGCAGCACCTATGTCAACTGTTCCGGAAACGTCTATCTCGACTTCAGTCATGGGGTCGTCGAGTTCAAATCAGGGGCCAGGGGCATCGTGGGATACAACGTCTTTGCCGAGAGCCCGGACCCCTTCGACAGCAATGACTTCGGCCTGGTGGCGATCTGGCACTCCTTCCTGAAACGGGGTGACGGAGGCTACACGAAGGTTCCCGACCGGGGGGATGTGGCTCGGTTCGAGGCGCAGCTGCCAATGCCGATCAGCTCGGGACCGGGAGACCCGTTCTTTGCGGGATTGATCGAGGCAGCTGGAAGTGGCGGTCCGACGGCAATGCGCCGGTACATCGAGGCGCGGGCGGGACCCACTGCGCCACAGATGGCGGCGCTGAAAGCGAGGGTAGCGAGCTTGCGCGCTCGGGCTGGGGCTGGCTCGACCGGCTCACGGTAGCGCGCGTCGACTGCCAGTCAGAGGCCCTTGGTCATTGCGCGAGCTTCTCGGCCAGCTGGCGCACGCCGCCCATCAGCGCATCGAGGGAACAAGCAGTGTCCACCGAGGCCGCCTGGATGCTGGTCTCGCGCTTGAGGTCATAGAGCACCGCGGTGAAGGCACAGCGGGAGCCCACCCGCAGCAGCTTGGTCGCCAGCGACCGCTCGGCAGCCACGGCCTTGCCGAGCTCGATCTGGCAGGCGGCGTCGAAGCAAGCCTTGAAGGTCTTGCGCTTCTCCGCCGCGAGCCGGGCGCGGAGCTGGCGCCGCGGCACCACCTGGTAGCCCGCCTGGGCGGTGACCTGGGCGGCGAGGTACTCGGTGAGCTGGTCGAGCACCGCGGGCTTGAGCCGGCGCGAGGCGTCCTGGATGTCGAAGACCGCCACCACCGGGCTCGTCGCCGCTGCCGGCCTGCCCGCCTTCGCTCCACCACCGAGACCACCGACCCCCACGCTGGCGCCCGTCAGGCGACCGAGGACGCCCGCCGCTGTCCCCCCCGCGCCCGGGCTGAGCGCCAGCTTCAGCGGCTGCTTGCCGTGGGGGGTCTTGAGCGCCGACCAGGCATCGAGGTGACCGGGCAACGAGGCGCCGATGGTCAGCGGCGCGGGCGTGATCCGCTCGCGCACGGGGTTGAGCTCACCCCCGATGACCTGGCCGATGTAGCCGAGGGCCATGATCCCGGCGAGGATCCCGGTGGTCATCAGCGTCACCTTGAGGCCGGTCTCGCCGCTGTCGACGGCGGAGTACCAACCGAATGACCCCGCCGTTGCGCCGCTGGTGCCCAGCAGCCAGAGCCAAGACGACCAGCGGTTGAACCGGGAGGTGGTGACCTGGTACACGCGCTCGACGGTCCGGGGCGCGCGGCCGAGGCTGCGGCGGCCCTCCTTGGCCCGGCGCCAGACCCAGGCCCCCGGGGGCGAGGTCGCGACCTCGATCCGCTCGGTCACCGTCCGCTTGCTGATCGTCGCGCCACAGCCGGAGCCGGCCGGCACGACGCAGAGGACCGCGAAGAAGCCGGCGCAGCGGCGCAAAGACGAAGTGTGCTGGAAGGGGGTGAACTGGCGATGGCGCATCGGGCGCTCCTGCAGCGGGTCGCGTGCTCGTCCGTGGTTATACCGCGACAGCGCGGCTTTTCTACCACCCTCAGCGCTTCTTGGTCAGCGTGTAGCGCACGCTGTTGGGCTCGAAGATCATCGCCGGAATCCACACCGCGACCTGCATCGAGCGTTTCATCGGTCACCTCGCGCGGCATTCATCGCATCACCCGCGCGCGGTGGCAATCGTCGGGATGCAGGTTTTCGTCGCGACGGCCGGCAGCGGCCCCGGCGGATCAGCGGGAGCGGATCACCGAGAGCGGACAGTCCGCCCAGCTGGCGTCGAGGTTGTGACGGCACTCGAGGTCGCCCTCCTCGATCTCGATGCCCTGCTGCCGAAGCAGCTGGCGGTACTTTGGCGGATCGGACTTGCGCAGCACGCAGACCGTCTCCCGCAGACCCATCGGCACCCACTCTCCCTCGGGGGTGTCGATCAGCGGGTATTGCGCGTAGCGGCAGCAGAGCGTCGGCACGATCGGTGCCTCCTTTCGAGGGTGCGATCTCGATTATGGACCAGAACCGTCCACTTGTCCCCCGACAGGGCGGCGGTCAAGGAGCCGGGTAGAGGTAATACTTGAGCTGCAGCGGGTCGATGTACTTGCTGCAGGCGTTGTTGAACGGCAGCTGCCAGTTGCCGGTCCAGGTCGCGTTGTCGAGCACCTCGTAGTGTAGGTGGGGCCCGCCCGAGTAGCCGAGGCTACCCATCTCGGCGATCAGCTGCCCCTTGACGACGCAGTCGCCCTCCTTGACCAACGTCTGCTGCTGGTGGCCGTAGGTCGAGAAATAGCCCGGGCTGTGCTGGATGATCACCGCGTAAGGGCCGCGGCCGGTGCCCGGCGCGTCGAGCCACATCGGACCGACGTGGACCACCTGGCCCGCGGCGACCGCGAGGATCGGCTCGCCGAGCACGCCGCAGACGTCAACGCCGATGTGGAAGCCGCACGGCTGGTAGGTGACAGTAGCACCGCCGGCGAAGGTCAGGACCCTCAGTTCCAGCCTCGCTGCATCCGCGACTCGCAGCGCGAGAGACCGGCTTGATAGACGTCGTCGGCGAAGCCGAGCCGGGTGGCGATCTCGCGGATCACCGCCAGCTCGTGCTGGTGCAGCTCACCGTCGGCCGCCGCCACCAGGAACAGGCAGTCGAGCAGGCGACCGGCCTCCTCCGGCGAGGCGATCTTGGAGAACTCGCGGACCAGCCAGGCGAGGTCAAACTGCTCGAGCGAGGCGCTGCGGTAGGCATCGACCACGACCTTCAGGTCAGGCTCGGGGAGCTGCTCGTCGACCCGCAGCAGCTCGAGCAGCTCGGCCTCCTCGGCGGGACAGAAGTCCGCGTCGGCGTGAGCCACCACGCTCAGTAACGCGGCCCAGATCACCACCCGGTAGAGGTCGGCGTCGGGCACGCCGCTGTCCATCGACATGCTGGCCCGGGCGCGGGCGAGCGCCAGCGTGTGACGGAAGTACTCCAGCAGGCGGCGCCGGTAAAACTCCTCGCTCGGCTCGGTCTGCTCGCCGCCCTCGCCCGACTCGCCTTTGCCGCGCTGCCGGGAAGGCAACGCCGCCGGCGCCGCCACGTCCCGCCACAGGCCACGGAGCTGGGAGACGAAAAGTTGTGGGGTGGCAGGGTTTTTCATCAACTCGCGCAGCCGCGAGAGGAAGTCACCCTCGGCCTCCGACAGCTTGTCGTCGGCGAGCAGCAGATCCTCCACCGCGGCGAGCACCGCACCTTGTTCCGGCCGGCTCGAGAGCCACTCGAGCTGTTGCTCGAGCAGCAGGTGGGCCTCGGCCGGCCGCAGCGGACCATCGAGCAACGGCTTGAGCTCTGCGTACTCCGCCGGGGAGATGCCGAGGCGGCGCAGGTACTCGGTCAGCGTCCGGATCTCCTGCGGGTTCAGCTCACCGTCGGCCCAGGCTGCAGCGACCAGAACTTTGATGAAGGCTACCTTCTTGTCGTCGTGATCCATCGCTCCACCCGTCGTCGGCAGACGATTGTCACACGATCGATGGTGGATTGCACCCTCGCCCCACTGGATCCCCTCAAAACGCCAGCGAAGACAGCATGATCGCCCGGGCCACACTTTGTCGACTCCATTTTTGGTATAAGAACCTCGGGCCGGAGCTCGAGGGGCGTGGGAAGAGGTGTCCGCGGTAACACCGCCCCTCAGGAGGTCTTCTTGTCGTCTTCTAATTCCTTGCAATCAAACGTTGTTGTTCCTGGTCTGCGCCCGATTCTCACCTACCTTGGCTTCACCTCCCTTGGCCTGTCGCTGCTCGCTTTGGGCTGCAGCTCCGACGGTGGCAGCAGCAGCCCTCCCAACGACGGAGCACCCAAGCCAAGCGCCAGTCAGATCGGCGCCGGCTGCCAGACCCCGGACCAGTGCGACGGGGTGCTCTGCCTGACCGAGCAGAGCTTCGTCGGCGGCTACTGTTACAAGGAGTGCAAGGACGATCCGACGGCCTGCCCTGATGGATCCACCTGCCACGACTACCTGAGCTACGCCTGGTGCTTCGACGCCTGCGACAAGGACGAGGACTGCCGTACCGGCGAGGGCTACGTCTGCGACTACGACGTTTGCCGGCCGAAGTGCACCGGCGCCAGCGCGTGCGTGGGTGAGGACAGCTGCCGCGGCGGCCGCTGCGAGCCGCCGTGCAAGGGGGACGAGGACTGCCCTGGTGGCCGCTGTCAGGAGGGCGACTGTCTGCCTCCGTGCAAGCAGGAGAGCGAGTGCCTGCCGGGCTACACCTGCGACACTGCCAGTGGTCGCTGCCTGGCCAAGCCGGGCAAGAAGATGGGCGAGGCCTGCACCGCGTCGAGCCAGTGCGCCACCGGGTACTGCCTGCCGATGCGAAAGATCTGCTCGGTCCAGTGCCAGGACGCCCAGACCTGCCCCAAGCAGTACGTCTGCGCCCTCGAGAAGCTGGACCAGGACAACAACGGCACCGCCGACGGCGCCGAGTCGGCCTGCGTGCCGGTGGTCGGGCCCGGCGGCCCCGGGTCGGCCTGCGCCAAGGACGAGGACTGCGCCTCGAGCCACTGCTACGACGGCTTCTGCCTCGAGGGCTGCGCCAAGGACGAGGACTGCGCCCTGCCAAGCCTGCAGTGTGTCGATACCCGGCTGCTGGTGGGCGGCGGCATCCCGACCTACCGCGGCTGCCTGCCACGCCAGGGTGTCTCCTTTCACTACGACCTCGGCAGCTTCAAGGCGGGCAACCTGCTCGGCTTCGACATCCCGTCCAACGCCTCGAGCTTCATCATCACCACCGAGGCCCCCGCCGGCGAGATCGGCGCCATCGCCCTGGCGACGGACCCGGCCGGCAACGAGCTGACCAACGCCCAGCTCGCCACCGACCGCTGCAAGTACTACAGCCAGAAGAACCGCTACGCGCCCGACGCCGAGATCACCAGCCTCTTCGTGCCGAACACGCCGGCGGTCAAGCTGGTGCCGGGGATCCACGAGTTCTACGTTGTCGCCACCAGCGCCGACGTACCGGTCAGGGTCAGCCTGAGCCTCAAGCTCGGCCAGGCGAGCAAGGGGACGTTGAACATCAACTGGTTCTTCCTCAACCTCGCTAGCTCGTGCGTGCCCGGCCCGCAGCTCGACGCGGCCAGCGCGCCGAACCACCCCTGGTTCAAGGATATCGTGGCGAGCCTGCAGGCGATCATGAACCAGGCGAAGATCACGATCGGCCAGCAGACCTACCAGAACCTCAACAACCCGGCGCTCGACGTGCTGAGCCTGCAGGACGGCGACGCCTCGCCTGAGCTCGACGCGCTGATGAAGAGCTCGAAGGGCCAGCAGGGCACCGCGATCAACATCTTCCTCGTGCGCGAGATCAAGGCCGAGGGGATCAGCGGCGGCATCATCCTCGGCTACGGCGGAGGCATCCCCGGCCCGGCCCCACTGCACGGCACGATCCGCTCGGGCGCGGTGCTCTCGGTGGCCACCGCCTGCTTCCAGCAGTACGGCATGAACCCCGGCCACACCCTGGCCCACGAGATCGCTCACCACCTTGGCCTGTTCCACAGCGCCGAGCAGGACGCCAACCCGGGCCTCGACATGGACACCGGCGAGATCATGTGCCCCTGCCCCTGCGGCGAGAACATGGTCTGCCAGTCGAGCTGGCAGGTCAGCGGCGACTGGTGCCGCGGCCTGGACCACATCCCCGACACCCAGGGCGGCAACACCAACCTGATGTTCTGGGCTGCCGAGAACACTCAGGACTTCACCGGCAACCAGCTGACGCCCGGTCAGATCCGGGTGATGCTCGACAACCCGCTGCTCGGCCACTGACCGGCTCGAAGGAGACGCTGAGATGCTACGGTTCCGTCATCGTCGCCACGCCTCCCTCGCCGGCGTGCTGTTGCTCCTGGCGGCCCTCGCGTCGCCCGCCACGGCCAGGTCGCCCGGCAGCGCGGCCCCGCCGGCGGTGGACTCGGCCCGGCTCGAGCTCGAGCTGTCGGCCATCGAGTGGGTCCCCACTCGTGCGGCGCTGATCGCCCGCCACGGCCCGGGCGTGGCCGCCGCCCTGCGCGAGATCGCGCTGCAGGGCCGCCGCGCGCTGGCGCGCAACCGCGCGCTGACCGTGCTGCGCCAGTTCCCCTCCCGGGCCACGGCCCGGCTGCTCGAGCGCTTCGTCGACCGCTACCGCCACCAGCGGCGGATCAGCGGCGTCGCCCTGCTCGAGCTCCAGCAAGCGCTGGTCTCCTACGCTGCGGTGGCCGGCAAGAAGGCGCTGCCGCGGGTGACCGGCTTCTTCGCCCACGCCAGCGTCGACCTCCGCTGCAGCGTCGCCGAGGCGGTGCGCCTCTCGCGCAGCCCCCGGGCCCGCGGGCTGCTGCTGGCCCGGCGCGAGCTCGAGCCCACGGCCACCGTCCGCGCCGAGATCCACGCCGAGCTGAAGCGGCTCGGCCGGCGCCAGCGGCCCTGAGTCGAGCCCGCGGGCTTGGCCTCTCTCGCAGGCTTGGCCTATCATCGAGGTGGGATGGAGGATCGGGCAACACGACACAAGCGGATCGTCGTCATCGACGACAGCCCGATCGTGCTCGCGATGGTCGAGGCCGAGCTGACCGACGCGGGCTACGAGGTGGTCTGCCTGCTCGAGCCCCAGCTAATCGAAGGTCCGGTCGATCTGGTGCTGCTCGACATCCAGATGCCCCAGGTCTTCGGCGACGACGCGGCGCGCTGGTTCCGCGAGATCCAGGGCGTCGAGGCACCGATCTACCTCGTCTCCAACATCGACGAGGACGAGCTGGCCGAGCGATCGGCCAACGCCGGCGTCGAGGGCTACATCTGCAAGGACTGGGGGATCGAGAAGCTGGTCGAGATCGTCAAGACCGTCCTCGACTGAGCCGACCGGCGGCCCTCTCCAGGGCTGCGCTCCCAACCGTCCTCGCGTCGCTCGGACGTCTCCGCCCAACGACGACGTATCCGCTCAAGAACGAATCTGGGCCACGTGGCGATCGAGGCTCTCGTAGGCGACCCGCAAGGTGAGATCGGTGGCCAGGGGCCGCAAGGCCTCGATCCGCTGGTGGAGCGAGGAGTAGAGCTCGGTGGCCTCGGCGTCGAGCTCCTGCCGCGCCTCGCGGTAACGCTTGACCTCGGCGTCGAGCTCCTGGATCTGCACCGCGCACTCCTGCTCGGTCTCCTCGCAGCGGCTGGTCAGCTCGTTGATCTGGAAGTCGAGATCGGCCAGCCGGGCCTCGAGCTGCTCGCGCTGGTGGGGCTCGGCCTCGGCCCGACCGCGGAGCTGGGCCCGGGTCATGCTCAGGTCCTGACGCGCCGTCCGCAGCCGCTTCTCGCGCT
This sequence comes from Pseudomonadota bacterium, assembly GCA_030591195.1. The sequence goes on along the minus strand of JAUVBO010000004.1, from coordinate 5,232 downwards.
CGCTGAACTCGAAGCGGATCCGGTCGAAGATCTGCTCCGAGAGGGCGATGGTCCCGGTCAGCGACGCGTCCTCCTCCTCCACCACCAGCAACCGCTCGAGCGCCTCGCTGGTCTCGGGCGAGGCGATCGCCGCCTGCATCAGCACCAGCGCAACCTCCCGCACCGCCTCGTGGTAGCTCTGGCGCAGGGCCTCCGCGCCCTGGTCGGGCTTGACGGCCGCGGCCGCCCCGGTCATCGACGCGCCGCCGAGGCTCGGCCCGGACGCACCGGCGCCGATCGGCAGGCTCGCCTCGGAGAACAGCTCGGGCGCCTGACCGCCGAGGGACTGCCAGCCGCTGGTCAACGCCTCCCGCGAGAGCGCCGGTGGCCCGCCGGTCGCGCGCCGGCGGGCGACCAGCTCCTGGCCCAAGCCGAACAGCGCGGACCGGGCCTTGAGCAGGTCATTGCGCAGCTCGCCGGCGGTGCGATAGCGGTCGGACGGGTCCTTGGCCAGGCAACGCAGCACCAGCGCGTCGATCACCGGCGGGATCGGGTGGTCCTTGATCCGGGTCGAGGGCGGCGACACCGGATCGTTGACGTGGGCCTGCAGGACCTTCATCGGTGGGCCGAGGAACGGCGGGTTGCCGGTGATCATCTCGTAGCCGAGGCAGCCGAGGGCGTAGATGTCCGCCCGCCCGTCGAGGGGCTCGCCGGTGGCCTGCTCGGGCGACATGTACTCGGCGGTGCCGAAGACCTGGCCCTGCATCGTCAGGACGTGGCCGGCGAACTCCGACGAGCGCATCTTGGCGATGCCAAAGTCGAGGATCTTGACCACGTCCTTCTTGCCGCGCACCTCGGTCAGCAGGATGTTCTCGGGCTTGAGGTCGCGGTGGACCACGTCCATCGCGTGGGCGTGGTCGAGGGCGTCGGCGAGCTGGGTCAGCAGCGGGATCGCCCGGTTGAGCGGCAGCCGGACATTCTGCGACAGCACCTCGTCGAGCCCTCGCCCTTCGAGGTACTCCATCACCAGGAAGATCAAGTCGTCCTCGTGGCCGAAGTCGGTGATGTAGATGATGTTCGGGTGCTGGATCCGCGCCGAGGCGATCGCCTCGCGACGGAAACGCTCGACGAAGCTCGGGTCGCTGGTCAAGTCCCGGCGCAGGACCTTGATCGCGAACTTGCGCGGCAGGGTCCGGTGCTTCGCCTCGTAGACCGTGCCCATGCCACCCTGGCCGATCAATCGCACGACCTCGAACCGCCCCGCGATGGTGGTGCCGACCAGGTCTCTCTTGTCCATCGAACCCGCCGCTCCGCGTACCCAGCCCGCGCTCAGTCGTAGTCGCGGTTGACGGTGAGCCTGACCGTCGTGCCCCGCTCGACCCGCGTCCCTGCCGCCGGTCTCTGGCGCAGGACCAGGCCCTCGCTGCGGTCCTCGTCGTAGGTGTAGCTCACCTTGTGAACCAGCTTGGCCTTCGCCAGACGGCCCTGGGCCGCGTGCAGCCATACGCCGGTGACCCTCGGCACGACAACTTCTTTGCCCAGCTCGGTCGCCGCGGTCTTGGACTCGCGGACCCCGGGATCGCTCGCCGCGGTCTTCGGACCGGCGGTGTTGTCCGCAGCCGGGGCCGGGGCGACGGTGACCGGCGGCGGGGAAGGCGCGGGCGCGGCCGCCGACGCTGGCGCAGGAGGTGGCGCGGCGACCGCGGTCGATATCGACTGCTGCCGCGCCTTCTTGCCCACCGTCAGGTGCAGCCCGAAGAAGGTCCCTGCGGCGGTGATCGCCGAGGTGACACACGCGATGAAAACGATCTTGCCCGGCTGCATGGCTCGTTACCGTACCACATCATCGGCCGGGCGTTAGCGGGACGACGGATCCGCGCTCGCGAGCAGCGGGGCAGCTGGAGGGTTCCCTGCCGGGTCAGCGGAGATTCTGGGCGACGATGCCGAGCAGTGACTTGGAGGTCACCGCGCGCGTCCGCTCGGCATAGGACCTGACCGGTACAGGCACCGCCACCCCGTCCTTGCCGGCCTGCTGGATCACTGCCACCCGGGCGGTCGCCGCAGCTCTCCGGAGCTCTCGGGGGATCGCGTAGCGGTGGGCCTTGCCGATCAGAGGATAGCCTCTGGTCTGACCCAGCCTCTTGAAGGCGCTGCGGTCGACGGCTCGATAGAGCTTTTGGTAGCCAGGGTTGTTCGCCGTGACCCGCATCACGAACAAGCGAGCTTGGCCATATTGCTTGAGCTTGGTTACCTCGCGGGAGACGGCGCTGACGACGCCGCGGGCCGCGCGGGTGAGCATGTTGCTGCTGCGAGCGCTCCCGGCCTGGCTGACCCCCGGAATCGCGATGATCACACCAAGGACGGCGACGACTGCGAGCTTCTTGAGCATGGATCTAGTCTCCCGTAGAGAGTGCTTGCTTGAGGACTACGGCACGCAGCAGAGGATGTTGGCCGCGCCGGAGCAGTAGCCGGAGGTCAGCTTGCCCTTGCAGGGGTGGGCCGCGTCGAAGTGCGCGCTGTACTTGTCGACGCACTGGTGCATCGAGTAGTCGTTCCAGCCGGTGCCGCGGCCGCGCTGGTCCTTGCAGCCATAGCCGACGTAGGCCTGGCTGTGGTCGACCACCACCGGCTCGGGCGGCGGGCCACCGGCGCCAACGCCGATGCCGTCGTTGAGCTTCGGGAACGCCGAGGCATCATCCAGCGAGACGAACTCGAAGCCTTCGCCCTGCAGGGTGGTGATCAGCCGGTGCAACTCGTCGCGGGTGAACCGATGCACGTCGTGCATCAGCAGGATGCCGCCGTTGTGCCTGCGGGCCTGGCTGAGGGTGTAGGCGACGTAGTCGCCGCGGTACTGGTCGGGCACCCACTTGAAGGTCGCCGGCGAGCAGTGGCCGTAGCCGCCCTTGCTGCTGTTGAAACACCAGTCGGCGGTGTCGATGTGCCAGCCGACCACCTGGTAGCCAGCGGTCTGGACGATCTCGTTGATCGCGCAGTTGGTGGCGCCATAGGGGAAGCGGAAGAACTTGATCTCGGGCACCGGCACGCCGGCGTCGATGTAGGCCTGCTGCAGCACGGCGTCGGTGGGGGCGACCTGGGTCGCGCCGAAGGAGCCGACGCCCTGCTTGGAGGAGTTGCAGTGGCTCTGGGTGTGGTTGGCGACGACGTGGCCGCCCTGGATCATCCGCACCAGCAGGGCCTTGGCCGCGGCGCTCTTGGCCACCTTGCCGTTGACGAAGAAGGTGCCCTTGACGTTGAGGTTGTCGAGGATGTCGAGCACCTTGTCGGTGGCGCCGGGCAGCGGGCCGTCGTCGAAGGTCAGCGCGATCTTGCCGCTGAACGGGCCGCGGTCGGGCGGCTTGACGCCCGAGCAACCCGGAGGCGGGGTGCGGCCGCTCTGCTGCAGCTCGTCACAGGCCGTCACGGCCGCCGCGCGTAGCGTCGGATCGGGGATGAACGCCTCGAGGAGTGCCATCCCGTCCGGGTCGGTCAGCGAGGCGCTGAGCAGCCGGCAGGCTCGCTGCAGGAAGGCATCGCTCCGCGCCTGGGCGTCGGAGACGGCGAGGGTGAAGGAGAAGAAGACCGGCTGCTGGGCCGCATCCATCGCCTCGAACGAGATCAAGTAGTCAACGCCAGCGTGCTGGTCCTGGTCGAGCTCGAAGACGAACTCCTGGTACCCACTGGGACCTTGCCGGCTCTGGGTCAGGTTAAGGTCGGCGTTCTGATCGCACGACAGGCACTGCCAGCCACCGGTCATCGTCGGCAGCTGGACGATCACCGTCCGGCCGAAGTCTCCGAAGTCGACCTCCACCGACCGTCCGTCCATCTCCTGGGTCACCACCGTCTCGCCGAAATCCATCATGTCCGCGAAGCCATCGGGCTCCTCGGCCTTGCCTCCGGCGCTTGAGCCGGGGCCCCCGTGACCGGTGGGCCCACAGCCAAGGACGAACATCCCAATTAGGGCGCACACGCCCAGCGTCTTGGTCGTCTTCATTGGTGTCTCCCGCTCTTTGGGCCGGGCCCGTCTCCCGTGCAACCCGACCGAGGCGGCGCGTGCTCCGCCGCGCGTGCCCGCTGTCGCTGCAACAGGTATGCCGGAGCGTCACTCCAGAATAGCGACGCAAAAACATATAATTACCAAAATTGTTAGGGTCCGAAATCCAGACGGTCCCTGGCGGCAATGGCCCCCAAGGTGGCGACCGGGCTCGCCGGCCGTCAGCGGCGGCAGGGGGATGGGCAGGTCAGGCGGTGGTCACGCGGGCTACTTGTCGCCGAGCGCCAGGCGGCGCTGATGCACGTCGTAGTAAACCTGAGCGCTGGCGATCTTGTCGCCCTCCCAGGTGAGGACGTCGACGCCCTCGAGCTGCAGCTCGACGCCGCTCTTGTGGCGTGCGCTGCTGCGCCACTCCACCGCCACCCGCGGGTCCTCGACGGTGATCGAGACTGCCTCGAAGGTGACCTCCGGCCAGTCGGCCCAGGTGCGGCTGGCCACGGACTGGATGCCGTCGGCGCCCCGAACCTTGCCGTCGAGGTCGGGCTCGTAGTAGGTGCCCTCTGGCATGAAGAACGCAGCCAACTGCTCGGCGTCGCGGCTGTTCCAGGCGTCGTTCCAGCGGCTCGCCAGCTCGCGCAGCTGCTCGGTGCGGTCCATTGTTCGCCCTCCGTCGTGTGTGAGCACAGAGCGTACTACCACAATCGGCAACTGTCTCGGGCGACGCTCGCCGGAGCGCAGGGCGACCATCCGGTTGCATCCGGTCAGCGAAGAGGAGAAAGTCAGCGCATGCGACGCTCCAACGCCCGACCCACGAGCCATCGAAGCCTGCTGAAGCTCCTGCTGCCGCTCGCCTCGGCCGCCTTGGCCGCCTTGGCCGAGCCGGGGGTGGCCACGGCGACGCCGAAGCGGAGCCCCCCGAAGCGGGCGGACAGGTCGGTGGAGGTCAAGCTCACCGAGTGGAAGCTGACCAACGGCTTGCGGGTGATCTTCGCGCCCCACCGCCGGGTGCCGGCGGTGACGGTGCAGCTGTGGTACCACGCCGGATCCAAGGACGAGCAGCCGGGGATCCGCGGAGTGGCTCACATGTTCGAGCACATGATGTTCAAGGGATCGCAGCGCGTCCGCCCCGAGGCCCACGCGCGGATGGTCTCGGCCATCGGCGGCTCGACCAACGCCTTCACCACCCAGGACGTGACCGCCTACCACAACACCCTGCCCAAGCAGTACCTCGACTTCGCGATCAAGCTCGAGGCCGAGCGGAT
>JAUVBO010000469.1 GCA_030591195.1 Pseudomonadota bacterium | reverse complement strand
GCAGGGCAAGCCCGACGCACGGGTGACACTGGCTAGCAGCGTCCAGCTCGGCTGGCTCGCGGATGTCCGTCACCAGAGCCTGCTGACCTTCGACGAGGCGACGGGGCGGGTGGTCGCCAGGCGCCAGCTGTTGTTCGACGATCTTTGCCTGGCCGAGCAGCCCGAGACTCCGGATCCCGACGCCGCCGCCCGCTTGCTGGCTGATCAGGCCGCCAGCGACATCGAGTCGGCGTTGGCCTTCGACCAGCGGGTGCGCCAGTGGCTGGCCCGCGTGCGTTTCCTCCGCCATCAGGTGCCCGAGCTCGGCCTGCCGGCCTTCGACGACGGCGAGCTCCAGGCCCTGCTGCCGACGCTCTGCTCGGGCAAGCGAAGCCTCGCCGAGCTTCGTCGCGAGCCACTGCTGCCCTGGCTCGACGCGCGGCTGGACGGCGCCCAGCGCGCCGCGCTGTCACGCGAGGCTCCCCGCCGGCTCACCGTGCCCACGGGCGCTCAGATCAGGCTCGAGTACCGCCGGCCGGAGGAGCCGCCGGTGCTCGCGGTTCAGCTGCAGCAGCTCTTCGGGCTCGGGGAGACCCCAAAGGTCGCTGGCGGGCGGGTTCCGGTGTTGTTGCAGCTGCTGTCGCCCAGCCAGCGGCCCGTGCAGGTGACCCAGGACCTGACCAGCTTCTGGCGAGACGGCTACCACGAGGTGCGAAAGGAGCTGCGCCGCCGCTACCCCAAGCACGCCTGGCCCGAGGATCCCTGGACCGCCACGCCGACCCGGGGGGCCGGGCGCAGGCGGCCAGCGGGCGACGGAGGATGACCATTCGTATCGCGTGGAATGTTTGACGGCCCCCTGATGTTGTCCCATCCTGGTGGAGGGAGTCTCGTCGAGTCGGGGCCGCGGCCAGGTGACCATTGGGTCATGATTGGGCTCGATCGGCACCGAGAGCGTTAGCCGAATGGCCGAAGAGCACGCTGCGGACACGATGATCGGCAGGTGGATTCTCGACCAGTATCACGTGGTCCGCGTGCTGGCCGAGGGGGGGATGGGCTGCCTCTACCTGGCGGAGCAGGCGGCGATGGATCGCTACGCGGCGATCAAGCTGCTCTATCCGAAGATCTCCAAGAAACCGCGACTGCGCTCCCGCTTCCGGCAGGAGGCGCGGGCGGCCAGCCGGCTGGCCCACCCGAACATCGTCACGGTCTACAACTTCGGCGAGCTGGCTGACGGCTCATTGTTCCTGGCAATGGAATACATCGAAGGCGTCAGCCTCGCCGAGCTGATGGGGCGCCAGCACGTGCCCCTGTACCACGCCCTCGACGTTTGCCGCCAGAGCGCTGCAGCGCTGGAGCACGCCCACAGCAAGCAGGTGGTCCACCGCGACTTCAAGCCCGAGAACATCATGATTAGCCGGGCCACCGACGAGCGCTACCACGCCAAGGTGGTGGACTTCGGCATCGCCCGGCTGACCCACGACTCTAGCGCTTCGGACATCACCCAGGCGGGCGAGCTGATCGGCACGCCGCGTTACCTCAGCCCCGAGCAGTGTCGCGGCGACACCGCCTCCTCGGCCTCGGACCAGTATGCGCTTGGCTTGGTGCTCTACGAGCTGCTCGCGGGCAGGCCCCCCTTCGAGGCCGAGTCGACGCTGGCCTACCTGCGCATGCACCAGCACGACTCGCCCGCGGCGCTGAGCTCCATCGGTGGCGGCGAGCTGGCTCCGTACGACCCGGTCGTGCTGCGGATGCTGAGCAAGATCCCCGAGGACCGCTTCGCCGAGATGGGCCAGGTGCGCGAGGAGCTGGAGAGGGCGCACGAGCAGGCGCGGCGGGTCTATACCTCGGACACCCTCGACCTCGAGCTCAATGTTACCCGGGACGAGCCGACGCAGACGCTCAAGGGACCGAAGATCCTCGACTCGACCCCGAAGGTCCGCGAGGTGGCGTTGCTCGGTGACACCTCGCCCCTGTCGGAGGCGGACTTTCGCAACCTGCAGGACGGCGCCTACTTCCACGTGCCGGTGCGGTTCGTCAAGCACGACGGCCTGGGCGCCCTGCAGCGGGCCGAGGAGCAGCCCTCGCTGAGCATCGTCGGCCTGCCCGGCGGGCGCTGGAAGGAAGTCTGGCAGCAGTCCCAGTACAAGTCCCTCAGCCCCTTGCTGGGGTACATCGACGCCACGCCGGCCAAGACTGCCCTCGCCGATGCGGCCGATTCGTTTCGTCACCTGCTGATCGGCTCGAAGCCGATCGAGCCGGTGGTGCTCTCGGTGGCCAGCGGCTACGTGCTGCTCAGCGAGCGTGGCGGGATCGAGCGGCTCTATGCTGGTCAGCCGGTCCAGACGCTCCAGATCTCCTCGCTGGCGGCCAAGTCGCCGGCGGTCGACGCGCTGCTCGACGCGGCGCGCGAGGGCGGGGTGCGGCGCCAGGCACTCCACGCGCTCGCCGAGCTGGCCGAGGAGATGCTGATGAACGCGGTGCTGCACTCGCCCGCGGCCAAGAACGCGGCTTCGGGCGCCGACGTGCGGCTACCCCCCGGCAGGGAGGCGGCGCTCAGCTGGGTCGTCGGCCAGCGGTACATCGCCGTCTCGGTGCAGGACTCCTTCGGCGCGCTGAGCGCCCGGGACGTGCTCTCGCGGGTGACCGGCCCCGCGTTGCCGGCCGCCGTCGGCAGCGAGACGCCAGGGGCGGGCATGGGGCTGCGGATCATGTCCCAGGCGGTGCGTCACCTCTTCTTCGCCATCTCGCCCGGCTCCTGGTGCGAGATCCTCGCGCTGGTCGAGCGCGAGGTATCCGACGGTGGTCGGACAGTCTCCGTGTTGCAGGATCTCGGCCAGCCGCAGGTAAGCCTGGGCAACCGGTTGACGATGACCCACCGGCGAGAGGGAGACCGTGGCTTCGTCCAGCTCAGCGGAGAGATCAACGAGACCAGCGATCTGGCGGCGGTCTTCCGTCTCGACGGACCGCTGCAGCTCGATCTGCGGGGGGTCGAGCGGATCAACTCGATCGGCCTGCGTAACATCATCGACGCCTCCCGCGCGGGCCCGAATCAGCGGCCGATCGTCGCCATTCGTTGCTCCGAGGCTTGGGTGCGGCAGATGAACATGATCCCGGCGCTGGCGGAGATGGCCGAGATCGAGTCGATCCTCGCGCCCTACTACTGCGCCCGGTGCCAGCGCGAGTCGGTCGAGGTGCTGAGCGCCGAGCAGCTACGGGGCTCCCTGCCGCCCGACCTTTGCTGTGGCAGCTGCAGCGAGCCGATGACCTTCGATGGCCACCCCAAGGAGTACTTCGCGTTCCTCGAAGGTTCCCCCGAGCCGGCCGACTGACCCCACACAGCAGACCTGGCGGGTTCACGGCGGTGTGGTGGCGTGAACGAGGGTCCGGGCGATGCCCTCGTCGAAGGACTCGCCCGGGCCGAGCAGGCTGACGACGAGGTGAGCCCCCTGCTCGAAGTCGAAGAAGTACCCGGGGTGGACCACGACGTCGCGTTGCTCGAGCAGCTCGAGGGCGAGTTGCTCCTCCGACCGCAGGGCCGGAACCCGCACCACCGCGGCCCAGCCGCCGTCGGCGGCGAGCAGATCGCACGCCGGAGACGTCGTCAGCGCCGCGCGAAGCGCCTCTCGGTTGCGGGCGACCCGTTGCTTGATCGCCGCGCGGATTCGCGCTCCAGCGCGGAACAGGTGGTCGATCCCCAGCTGCACCGGCGTGGCGAGCGAGAGGTAGGTGTCGCTGATCAGCTCGAGCCGTTGCGCCGCCTCCCGCCGCGGGGCCCCGGGGCCGAAGAGGGCGATCCAGCCGAGCTTCAGCTGTGGCAGGCCAGCGAGCTTCGATAGCCCACCGATGACGAAGGTCAGCGCGCCGTCCGACCCGGCGGCGCCGAGCGAGAGGAACGGTCGGCGCCGCTCCCGGGCACTGTCGAAGGGGTAGTCGAAGAAGACCTCGTCGGCGATCAGGGCCAGCGGCGCGCCGCGACCGTCGCCCTCGCGGCAGGCCCGGTGCAGCCCCTCTACCTCTTCGGGCGAGAGGAACGAGCCGGTCGGGATGTTCGGGTTGACCGCCAGCAGCGCGCGGGGGGGGCGGGTCGCGTCGGCGAGGAGCCCGGCGACCTCGTCGAGGTCGGCGCGCCAGCGGCCGTGGTAGCGCAAGCGGTAGGGCAGGGGGCGCAGGCCCTCGAGCGTCGCGAGGTGCTCGAGCAGCGGGTAGCTCGGTCGCGGCAGCAGCAGGGTGTCGCCGGGGTCGCACAGCAGCTTGAACAGCAGGCTGTAGGCCTCGCTGCTGCAGCAGCAGAGGAACAGGTCCTCGGGGGCGACGGTGGTGCCGGTCGACGCGGCGATCTGGGCGGCGACCCGCTCGCGGGCGCTACGCAGACCGCGGGGATCGGGACGGTACAGCGCCTGCCCGGCTGGCTGCCCGGCT
>JAUVBO010000989.1 GCA_030591195.1 Pseudomonadota bacterium | reverse complement strand
GGCGCTGCTGACCACGGCGGTGGCGGCGTCGGCGCTCGAGCTGGCGGCGCTCGAGCGGTCCGACCTGCCGCGGCTGATCAGCAACGCCCAGGTCGAAGGCACCGCTCGCCTGGCCCGCCGCGCCCGGCGGCTGCAGCGACGGCTGCGCGCCGAGCTCTCGGCCGAGGCCGACGGACGCGCCCGCCGCCACCTGCTCTGGCTGACCCACCAGAGCCTGCTCGAGGGGCTCCGGGGCGAGCTGACCGCGCTGCGCAGCGCCGCCGACTACCTCGACGGGCCAGGCGACGAGGCGGTGCGGATCGCCACCGCCACCGGCGATCTCGAGCAGGCGGCCGAGGCCCTCGAGCGCTCGCTGCACGCCGAGATCGCCGCGGGCGCTGCTGAGATGGTTCGCTCGAGGCTGGCCCCGCGCCGCCGGCCGCTCTCCGCGGTCGAGCGCCGGGCTGACGCGGTGGTCGTCGAGCGACTGGTCGAGGGTCCGCCACCCCTGCCGCGGCTGGCGCACGATGTCTCCGGAGAGGACCGGCGCTGGTTGGCCGACAGCGAGCGGGCGCTGGCGCAGCAGCCGGTGGGCGAGGTGTTACTGGCCCATGTCGACGGTGAGCGTTCGGTGCGGGCGATCGTCGACCGCCTCTCGCTCGATCAGCAGGATGTCGACCTGCGCCTGATCTGGCGCTACCTCGAGGTGCTGGAGGCGGCGGGACTGGTTCGCCTCCACGAGAAGACGGTCGTCTAGCGAGAACCGCTCCGCGGGGTCCAGAGAGCTGCTCCGCTACTTGCTGGTCATGCCGCCGAGGATCAGCGGCATACCGTCCTTGCCGCCGATGATCACGACCTTGGCGTTGGGGCTCTCGGCTAGCGCGATCGTCGCCTCGATGCCCTTCCAGCGCAGCAGGGTGTCGTTGAGCTCGGCCTTGAGGATCGACTGGGCCTCGGCCGTCGCCTTGGCCTCGACGATCTTGCGCTTGGCGACGATCTTCGCCTTCTCGAGGGCGAAGTTCTCGCGGTCGGCCTCCTGCTTGGCGGCGAGCTTGCGCTCGATGGCGGTGACCACGACCTTGGGGAAGTCCATCCGCCGGAGCATCACCCGGTCGACGGAGAAGTAGTCGTACTTCGCCAGCCCGGCCTTGATCTTGATGCCCATCTCGAGCTCGATCTTGGTCCGGCTGCGGTAGGCGTGGACGCTCTCGTAGCCACTGAGCACGTCGCGGACGGTGTTGCGGAGCACCGGCTGGACCAGCATCCGGTAGAACGAGGGCCCGACCTTGGCGTGCAGCGCGCCGACCCTGTTCGGTGTCAGCTGGTAGCGCACCGAGACGTCGGTGTTGATCTGTAGCTGGTCCTTGCTGAGGACGGTGAGCTTCTCGATCCGGTCCTTGGTGCGGACGTCGTAGAGGACGATCTTGTTCCACGGGGCGAGCCAGTGGAAGCCCTCGCCGAGGACGGTCTTGGTGTCGGTGCCCGAGCGCCAGTTGTAGTAGACGCCCCGATGGCCGGCGTCGACCGACTTGCCACAGCCGACTAGGCCCAGCACCATCGCCCCGGCTACCAGCGTCACGACCAGCTTTTGCATTCTCGCCTCCTGGGTCTCGGTAGTCTTCAGTGTACGGGGGCTTATAGCGTAGCCGGCCGGCGCGCGCCAAGCCTTTGCGTCACCGGAGGCACAAAGCGGCGCGATGGCTTATCATCCGGAGATCCGGCAATCACAGTGGCGCGGACAAGAACGAGGACCGAGCGATGAGAAGAAACCCGTTGGGCATCGTGTCGAGCTGGCCGGTGGTGCTGGGCGTCGCGCTGCTGGCGCTGGGCGGCTGCAAGGACCAGGGGAAGTGGTTGCTCGGCAAGTACCTGTTGATCGATCACGACAAGCCGGGCGTCTGCCACGTGTTCAAGGACCAGACCTTCGAGGTCCACGTGGCGGCCGAGTGCGACTCGGCCACCGATCCGCTGCTGTCGGGCAAGTGGCAGATGAAGGGCGAGGGCAAGTTCGCGGTGCTGCGCGGCGAGGAGGAGGACGCGCACATGGTGGTGGTCAGCGAGCGCTCGCCCGAGCGGATCACGGTCTCGGGGGCGATGACCGGCACGCTCTATCCCGTGGGTGAAAAGGGCGCGGCGGCGGTGATCAGCGCGCTCCAGGACAAGGGTGTGATCAAGGTTCGTGCCCTGCCAGAGGAGATGGGCTGTGGCCCGCTCGGGCTGGCGATCAAGCAGATCCGCGCGCTGGGCAAGGAGACCAAGCCGCGAATGATCCGCGCCCGCGACGAGGGGCTCGACTTTCGCTTCGAGCCGAAGGCCGGCGACTCCAAGGTGGAGAAGGTGATCTACGCGCTGAACCAGGACCAGCTCGACTGGATCGCCTTTCACCTCACCGAGGGCGCCTTCTCCGGTCCCGGACCCGCGGGGCGGCTCGAGGGGGCCCTCGGCAAGCCGGACGGGACGGCGGCCACCGGCCAGGGTGACCAGCGGCAGGTGATCATGATGTGGAAGTCCTACTGTCCCAAGCTTCGTGGCGCGTCGAACAAGGAGATCGACGTGACGCTCTTCTCGACGCCGAGCAAGAAGCAGGCGTACTACTACGTCTCCGAGGGG
>JAUVBO010000426.1 GCA_030591195.1 Pseudomonadota bacterium | reverse complement strand
GATCCGCGGGACGATCTCGCTCATCCCCACTCTTCCGCCACGCGAAACGCCCGCCGCATGCGGTCCTGTGCTGCCTTGGGTAGTCCGCAGGCGGTGGCGACGTCACGCCAGCTCCTGACGGCTGCCGCCACCTCATCGAGGATGGTCTGCGCGGGCTCAGGCTTGACCCGGAAGTACGGCGCCACCGCCAGCACCAGCCCCAGGTCCTGGGCGTTGTCGGACTCGGAGATGTTGAGCTTCAAGCCGGCACCATCTGGGTCTGGATTGATGTCGTAGGCCGGGGCGAGGGTCCAGCCGTCGGCGGCCAGCATGAAGCCGTGGTTGCGAAGGTGGTCGTCGGTGTTGGAGACGCAGACGAACAGCGCGATGCGCCGCCACAGCTGCTCGAGATCGGCGGTGGTGCTGGCTCCGAGCCGAATCAGCAGCTCTGCCAACTCGAGGTAGCTGACCCCCTCCGCGGCGTCGTCGCCATCGCGTCGCTCCAACAGGGTCATGGCCGAGGCGAAGTGCAGCCGGCCGCCCCGCTCGGTGCGGTCGAAGCGCCGGCTGAGGAATGTGTGGTGCGCGGAGCCGAGACGCCGCACCTGCGTCTGGGGCGTCACAAGCCCTGCTCGGCTGGCCAGCTCGTGTACCACGCGCTCCCAGGCGCCCACGTCTTCCGTGTCGCGTCGGCTGGGGAACTTGGCTATCCACAGTTGGCCACGTTGATCCAGCACGCTCGCCTTGGGGCGTGCGCCACCCAGCGAGCCACCAGGCGCGATGAGCATCTTGAGCCACCGACCGTAGTCAGGGTCTTCGTCGGCGTCGTCTCGCTCGAGCTGCAAGCTGGCGTGCTCGAGCTCGCGAAGGGACGTCCAGGGCGGCGCGGCCAGCTGATCGTTGTCGTCGAGAAAGGGCCCGTCCGTGCGGAACCGCAGCGCCCCCATGCGGTGGCGGTCGTGGACGCCAAGCAGGTAATCCGACTCCAGCAGACGGAGCTCCTCGCGCCCCTCAGCTCGCGCCACCTGCGCCTCTCGCCGGCGCATCAGGACGCGTCCCCAGCGGTCGGGGCACGAGTCGAGGAAGACGCCAAAGTTGCCTCGCCCGGCAGACGGGTACTGCGGCCCCGCATACAGCCCGAGCGTCGGATCGAGCTGCCCGCGGTGGGGACCCTTGAGCCACGGCTGGTCGTACTCGAACGAGAAAATCTCCCTTCCACGCGAAAGGTTCGCGGAGAGCCGCCCCATCAGGGTCGGCCCGTTGACGCCCTCCCAGTCGGCGTAGACCTCGACGACCCGCGGGGCGCTCATGACGACGGCTTCCTCGGCGCCCGCTTGCGCGTTGGCAGCTCGGCGTCCTGGAGCTTTCGGCCCAGGTCGTCGTCGCGGGCGACCAGCCCGAGGTCTTCGTGAAGCCCGAGGCAATGAAGGACGTTGGCGTAGGCCCCGAGGGTCACCCCGGCCTCTCCGCGCTCGATGGCGCGGAGCGTGGTGCGTGACATGCCCGCTCGCTCCGCCACCCGCTGCATCGAGAAACGCCGGCGCAGCCGGGCCAACCGAAGGTTCTCGCCGAGTCCACGCAAGAGCCGCTGCACAGAGGGATGTTGGACGGTGGTCCTTTTTGCCATAATGGTCATTATTATACCCATGAATGGCATACTACGAGCGATTTTTTGTTCATTACAGCCGATTGCCAAGAGACAGCAGCGACAGCCGCCAAGCAAGGCACTCGGCCCAGCGCTTGCTTGTCGGCGTCCTCGGCCTCGGCGGGACAGGCATGAGGCTACGCCTCCGATAAGGCCGTAATCCTGCGCTACTGCAAAGGCGGCGTCTGCCCCTGAGATCGAGCGCTACGGGCACCCGGCGATCGGCAACCCGTGCCTGGAGGAAACGTGTGTGAAGTTGCCAGACCAGGCCCGACCACTACCCCGAGACCGTGACGTGTCCGGTGCGGGGTCCGCTGTGAATCGACGAGCCGATCGGCTACGATTTCGCGCTGAAGCCGTGCAGTTCCGGCAGCTACCGGCCGGCGAGGACAGCGTGGAAACGAAGACCTGGACTCCGACCCCCGATCAGCTCGTAGGCCCCTTCAGGCTCGAGCGCGCGATCACGCGCGGCGGCATGGGTGAGATCTGGCTCGGAACCGACACCCGCGACGGTCGAGCGGTGGCCATCAAGCGACTGTTCTTCGAGGACGCGCCCGCGGAGGTTCAAGCCCTGCAGCGCGCCCGCCTGATGCGCGAGGCAAGGGTGCTGCAGCAGCTCGAGCACCCCAACATCGTCCGCTGCCTGGCTGCTGGCATGGACCAGGGGGCGCAGCCCTACGTGGCCCTGGAGTGGCTCGAGGGCGAAGATCTCGCGCAGCGACAGCAGCGCAGCCCGCTGACCCTCGACGAAGTGCTCGACGCCGTGCGGCAGGCGCTGCTGGGCCTGGGCGTCTGCCACGCCCAGGGAATCGTCCATCGCGACATCAAGCCGGCCAACCTCTTCATCGTGCCCGAGGGTGACGACGGGTTTCAGGTCAAGCTGCTGGACCTGGGCCTGGCGATGCTCGGCGACACCACGGCAACCCGCCTGACGATGGCCGGCGCGATCATGGGCACCCTGCACTACCTCTCGCCTGAGCAGGCGCGCGGCGGCCCCGGCGTCGATCATCGCACCGACATCTACGCGATGGGCGTGATCCTCTACGAGCTGTGCGCCGGCCAGCTCCCCTTCAGGGGCGCCGAGCCGGTGACGGTGCTGCTGAAGATCGTCACCGAAACGCCCCCTCGACCGCGGCAGATCCAGCCTGAGCTCCCTCCATGGCTGGACGAAGTGATCGTCAAGGCGATGCAGCGCGCCCCGTCTGATCGCTTCGAGTCGGCCGAGGAGATGCTGTCAGCTCTCGAGCAGCCCACCCTCAAGGCCGCGGGATCCTTGCGGGCGATACCCACCGGACGGGCCGCGCTCGCCGAGACCATGGCCGTGGCGATACCCACGTCGTCGCTCGAGTACCGCATGGTCTGTTTGCTCTGCGTCCAGCCCACCGGGGCGGGCCTCGAGCTCGCCACCGCGGTCGGTGACGCCGTGGCCGAGGCGGGCGGCGCGGTGCATCATCTGCTCGGCGGTCAGGTGGTCGGCATCTTCGGCCTCGATCGGACGTACGGCGACGAGGCCACCCGCGCGGTGCGTGCGGGGCTCGCGGTTCGAGATCACGCGGGACGCCAGGCGCGGCTGCTCGCTGCCACGGTCCACGTCCAGGTGCGCGAGGGTCTGCAGCTCAAGGCCGAAGACCTCGATCGTACGGTGTCGATGCTGGCGGCGCTCCCGCCGGGCGAGCTCGTGCTCGACCATCCCACCCGACGGCTCCTCGGGGCGAAGATCGCGACCAAACGGGTCGGAACCCACGATGCGGTGCTCGGGGTCTCCATCGACGATACCGACCGTTCCCAGTTCGTCGGGGTCGGGACACCCACGGTGGGCCGGGAGACGGAGCTCGCGGGCCTGCGAGCGGCCTTCTACCGCGCCGCGGCAAACCAGGAAGCCGAGGTCGCCCTGGTCACCGGGACGCTGGGCATCGGCAAGACCCGGCTGGTCAACGAGCTGCTGCCCGAGTTCCGTGAGCGCTGCTCGCTGTGCCTCGAGGGCCGCGCCGAGTCGACGAAGTCGGCAATGCCCTACGACCTCTGGAACCGGGCGCTGTTGCGCCAGGCGGGCGCCGACATCGGCGTCGGCCGGGGAGAGGCCACCCGCCGCAGTGCGCTTTCATCCTTCCTGGGAGGCTGCGCCGCCGGGATCGACCGCGACGATGTGGCGTTCATCGGCGAGGCCATCGGCGTCTCCTTCGAGTTGTCACCGCAGCTCGCCGCCGCGCGATCAGACCCCAAGCTGATGCGCGAGCGCGTGGTCCGGTCCTTCATCAAGCTCGTGGGGGCCGCCGCCGCCCAGGGGCCGGTCTGCCTCTGCTTCGAGGACCTGCAGTGGGCCGACGAGGAGAGCCTGCTGCTGTGCGAGGCGCTCCTCGAGCGCCTCGACCGAACGGGGATCTTCCTGCTCGCCACGGCGCGGCCCGCGCTGCTCGAGCGGCGTCCTGAAACCTTCAGCCGCTCGGTGACCACCCGCACGGCGCTGGGCGCGTTGCACCGTCGCTCGCTCGGACGACTGGTGGGGGCGATCCTCGGCAGCCTCGACGTGTCGTCCGAGCTCGAAGAGCGGGTTGCCGAGTGGAGCGACGGCAACCCCTACTTCGTCGAGGAGCTGCTCAGCTGGTTGTCGAGCCAGGACGCGCTGGTCGTCGGTGAGCAGGGCTGGCAGCTGCGAGCGGCGGACTCGATGCCCGACCTGCCCGTTGGCATCGAAGGGGCGATCCAGGGCCGCCTCGACCAGCTCGAGCCCGCGTCGAAGGAGCTGCTCAAGGGGGCGTCGGTCTTCGGTGAGGTCTTCTGGGAAGCCGGCTGCGAGACGCTCGGCTTTGCCGCCGCTACGACCGCGCTGGCGCGGTTGCAGCGGTCCCAGTTCGTCGTGCCCTCTCCGGACTCACACATCGCCGGGACCCGGGAGTGGGCGTACAGGCACCCGCTGGTGCAGCAGGTGGCGTACCGGATGATGCCGCCCGAGTTTCGGCGCACCCTGCACCGCCAGGCCGCGCGCTGGCTCGAGACCATGGGCGAGACCGACGCCGCGT
>JAUVBO010000228.1 GCA_030591195.1 Pseudomonadota bacterium | reverse complement strand
GACGCCCGTCCGCCCGCCGAGCGACGAAATCGACGCCCGCCCGCCGAGCGACGCCCGCCCGCCAGCCCGCCGAGCGAAGCGAGGCCGTTATG
This sequence comes from Pseudomonadota bacterium, assembly GCA_030591195.1. Next base: position 5,763 of record JAUVBO010000228.1, on the reverse strand, counting down.
GGGTGAGCGACGAAATCGACGCCCGCCCGCCCGTCCGCCAGCCGAGCAAAGCGAGGCCGTTATGGGGTGAAGTCGCGAAAACGACGTTTTTCGCGACGAGGGGGCTTTGCGAAAGCCCCCTGAGTGCTCAGTGCGGCACGGTGGTGCCGGCGCGCCAGTCGACCAGCTCCGACGGGCGCAGCAGCAGCTCGCCCTCCATGTCGTCGAGCTTGAGCGCGTGGCGTAGCACGTCGTCCATGTGCTCGACGGCCACGACCTCCACCGCCTTGAGCACCGAGGGCGGGATTTCCTTGAGATCCTTCTGGTTCTCGTCGGGGATCAACACCTTCTTGATCTTCGAGCGGTGGGCGGCGAGCACCTTCTCCTTCAGGCCGCCGATGGCCAGCACCCGTCCGCGGAGGGTGATCTCACCGGTCATCGCCACCTCGCTGCGTACCGGGATCTTCAGCAGCGCCGAGACGATCGCCGTGGCGATCGTGATGCCCGCCGAGGGGCCGTCCTTCGGGATCGCGCCCTCGGGGCAGTGCACGTGGATGTCGACCTTCTGGTAGAACAGCGGCTCGAGGCCGAAGCTCGGTGCGCGGCTGCGGACGTAGCTCAGCGCCGCCTGGGCCGACTCCTGCATCACGTCGCCGAGGTGGCCGGTGAGCGCCAGCTTGCCCTTGCCCGGCATCACCGTGACCTCGGCGGGCAGCAGGTCGCCGCCGTGGGACGTCACCGCCAGGCCGGCCACCAGGCCGATCTTGTCGGTCTCTTCCCGCTTGCCGCTGCGGAAGCGGGGCACGCCGAGGAAGCCGGGCACGCTCGAGGCAGAGACCCGCTGGGGCTTGATCTCGTCGTCCTTGCGGTTGCGCTGGCGCACCACCTTGTTGGCGATCTTGCGGCAGATCGACGCCAGCTCACGCTCGAGGCTCCGCACCCCCGCCTCGCTGGTGTAGCAGTCGATCAGGTGGCGTACGGCCCCGTCAGAGATCGACACCGCGTAGCTCGTCAGGCCGTGGGCCTCGAGCTGCTTGGGGATCAGGTAGCGGCGGGCGATCTGGAGCTTCTCCTCCTCGGTGTAGCCCGGCAGCTCGATGATCTCCATCCGGTCTTGCAGCGGCGGTGGGATGGTGTGCAGGTTGTTCGCGGTGGTGATGAACATCACGTCCGAGAGGTCGTAGTCGAGCTCGAGGTAGTGGTCGTTGAAGGCGCTGTTCTGCTCCGGGTCGAGCACCTCGAGCAGGGCCGAGGCCGGGTCGCCGCGAAACGAGTCGGAGGACATCTTGTCCACCTCGTCGAGCAGGAACACCGGGTTGGTGCTGCCCGCCCTGCGCAGCTTTTGCATGATCTTGCCCGGCAGGGCGCCGATGTATGTCCGTCGGTGGCCGCGGATCTCGGCCTCGTCGCGGACGCCGCCGAGCGAGAGCCGGACGAACTTTCGCTCGGTGGCCCGGGCGATGCTGCGACCGAGCGATGTCTTGCCCACGCCGGGAGGGCCGACGAAGCAGAGGATCGGGCCCTTCATCTTCTCCACCAGGGCCTGCACCGCCAGGTGCTCGACGATCCGCTCCTTGACCTTCTTCAGTCCGTAGTGGTCCTCCTCGAGCACCTGCTCGGCCTGGGCGATGTCGATCCGGTCGTCGGTCTTGATCCCCCAGGGCAGGGCGAGGACCCAGTCGATGTAGTTGCGCACCACCGTCGCCTCGGCTGACATCGGTGCCATCATCTTCAGCTTGCGTAGCTCGCGGGTCAGCTTGTCGTGGGCCTCCTCGGAGAGCTTCTTGTTGCGGATCTGCTCTTCGATCTCCTCCACCTCGCCACGGAACTCGTCCTGCTCGCCGAGCTCCTTCTGGATCGCCTGCATCTGCTCGTTGAGGTAGTACTCCCGCTGGCTGCGCTCCATCTGCCGCTTGACGCGGGTGCGGATGCGCTTTTCGACCTGCAGGATCTCGATCTCGCTCTGCATCACCTCGTAGAGCCGCTCCATTCGCTGCTGGACCGAGGCGAGCTCGAGCATCTCCTGCTTCTGCTCGAGCTTGAGCGACAGGTGGGCGGCGATGGTGTCGGCCAGCCGAGCCGGATGCTCGACGCTCTGGACCGAGACCAGCATCTCGGGGGGGATGCGCTTGTTGAGCTTGACGTAGGTCTCGAAGGTCGTCTTGAGCGAGCGCATCAACGCCTCGACCTCCACCGTCTTGTCGTCGTCCTCGGCGAGGACCTCGTAGGAGACGAGGAAGTAGTCGTCGGTCTCGACATAGCGATCGATGCGCGCTCGCTGCTTGCCCTCGACCAGCACCTTGACCGTGCCGTCGGGCAGGCGCAGCAGCTGGATGATCGTCCCGAGGGTCCCGACGGGGTAGACCTCGTCCGGCTGGGGCTCGTTGGTCCGGGCGTCGCGCTGGGCCGCGAGCAGGATCAGGTTGCCCCGCTCGGTGGCCTCCTCCAGCGCCAGGATCGAGCGCTCTCGGCCGACGAACAGCGGCACCACCATGTGGGGAAAGACGATGATGTCCCGCAATGGTAGCAGCGGCGCATCGGCTACGGAGTCGGAAGTATCTGTATCGTCTTGGTTTTCGTCAGTCATTGAAGGCGCTCCACGCGGGCGAGCAGTATAGCATTGCTGCTATACCGGATACAGAATCCCGGCGCCAGTCCCACTGCCAAGCAAGGGGGGGGGGCAGAGCCGAGCGAAGGTTGTGGAGGATTAGCCGCCGCCAGCGGCCGAGCGCTTGGAGTAGACGACGATCGGTTGGGCCTGGTTGTCGATCACGTCCTCGTTGATCATTACTTCCTTGATCGTCTCGTCAGACGGGATCTCGAACATGATGTCGAGCATCGCGTTTTCGAGCACCGCGCGCAGGCCGCGGGCGCCGCTCTTGAGGTCGCGCGCGGCTAGGGCCACCGCGCCCAGCGCGCCCTTGGTGAACTTGAGCTTGACGCCGTCCATCTCGAACAGCTTCTGGTACTGCTTGACCAGCGCGTTGCGCGGCTTGGTCAGGATCTCGACCATTGCGTCGTTCGATAGCTCGTGCAACGGGGCGATCACCGGCAGGCGCCCGACGAACTCGGGGATCATTCCGAACTTGAGCAGGTCCTCGGGCTGGACCTCCTTGAGGTACTCCCAGATCTTCTTCTCGGTCTTGCTCTGGATCTCGGCGCCGAAGCCGAGCTGGCGCACGCCGATGCGGTTCTCGACGATCTCCTCGAGGCCGGTGAAGGCGCCGCCACAGATGAAGAGGATGTTGGTTGTATCGACCTGGAGGAACTCCTGCTGCGGGTGCTTGCGTCCGCCCTTGGGCGGCACCGAGGCGATTGTCCCTTCGATGATCTTCAGCAGCGCCTGCTGCACGCCTTCGCCTGAGACGTCGCGGGTGATCGACGGGTTGTCGCCCTTACGCGCGACCTTGTCGATCTCGTCGATGTAGACGATGCCGCGCTGGGCGCGCTCGATGTCTTGGTCGGCGTTCTGCAGCAGGCTGACGATGATGTTCTCGACGTCTTCGCCGACGTAGCCCGCCTCGGTCAGGCTGGTGGCGTCGGCGAGGGCGAACGGGACGTTGAGGATCCGCGCCAGGGTCTGGGCCAGCAGCGTCTTGCCGCAGCCGGTGGGGCCGAGCAGCAGGACGTTCGACTTCTGCAGCTCCACGTCGTCGGGAGAGACCTTGGCGTCGATCCGCTTGTAGTGGTTGTGCACCGCGACGGCGAGGATCTTCTTCGCGCGGTCCTGGCCGATGACGTACTCGTCGAGCGTGTTCTTGATCTCGACCGGCTTGGGCACCTCGGTGGTGCCGTAGGACGGCTCCTCCTTCTCGATCTCCTCGGCGATGATGTCGTTGCAGAGCCCGATGCACTCGTCGCAGATGTAGACCGTCGGGCCGGCGATGAGCTTCTTCACCTCCTTCTGGCTCTTGCCGCAGAAGGAGCAGCTCAGGTTCCCGTGATTGTCGTCCCGTTTTCGGTCCACTGCTGACGTCTCTCGCTGGTGCTCTACTTGCTTAGGGTAGCTCCCCGGTCGGGCGGCGGCAACGCCGCCTGCTCGTTCGGCTGTCCCCTACTTGTCCGACTCCTCGTCGTTTGCCTTGCGCTCGAGGATCTTGTCGATCAGCCCGTACTCGCACGCCTCGGCGGCGCTCATGTACTTGTCGCGGTCGGTGTCCTGCTTGATCTTCTCGAAGCTCTGTCCGGTGTGCTTGACCAGGATCTTGTTCAGCCGCTCGCGGGTGCGCAGGATCTCTTGGGCCTGGATGTCGATGTCCGAGGCCTGCCCGGAAAAGCCGCCGAGGGGCTGGTGGATCAGGATCCGCGAGTGGGGCAAGGAGTAGCGCTTGCCGGCGGCGCCGGCGGCGAGCAGCAGCGCGCCCATCGACGAGGCCTGGCCCATGCAAATCGTCGCCACGTCACACCTGACGTACTGCATCGTGTCGTAGACCGCGAGGCCGGCGGTGACCACCCCTCCGGGCGAGTTGATGTAGAGGTTGATCTCCCGGTCGGGGTCCTCGGACTCGAGGAAGAGCATCTGGGCGATGACCGTGTTGGCGATGTCGTCGGCCACCTGGCCGCCGAGGAACACGATCCGGTCCTTGAGCAGGCGCGAGTAGATGTCCCAGCCACGCTCTCCGCGGTGGGTTTGCTCGATGACGGTCGGGATGATGATCGACATGCGTCTGTCCCCTGTTGCTCTCGCCGTGATGACTGGCTCTCGTCGTGATTACTGGTCGGTCTCGTCAGCCGCCGGAACGTCGGTCGCGGGTTCCTCGTCGGCCTCCGGCGGAGTATCGGTTTGTTCTGCGATTTCCACGATTTCTTCAATGGAAATCTTAGCCTTGGACATCAGCAGGTCAAGGGTTTTCTCCTCGCGGAGCTGGGTCCGGAGGCTCTCCAGCCGGCCCTCCTTCTCGTACTCGCTGCGGACCCTGGCGACGTTCTGCCCGCGGGAGGAGGCGAGCTCGGCGAGGCGCTTCTCCAGGTCCGCCTCTTCGATCTCGACCTTCTCCTTCTTGGAGATCGACTGGAGCAGCATCATCGACTTGACCGTCTCCGCGGCGTCGTCGCGGGCTTGCTCCTTGAGCGCCTCGCGGTCGATGCCCGGCGTGTTCGGGTCGATGCCCATCAGGGCGAGCTGCATCGTGATCGTCCGGTCGAGATGGCGCTCGACCAGCGCCGGGACGGTCGGCACGTCATTGAGCTCGACCAGCTGCTTCATCAAGGTGCCCTTCGCCTCCTCGCGGGCCTTCTCCTCGTCGGCCTCGAGCAGGCGCTCGCGCAGCACCTCCCGCAGCCCGTCGAGAGTCTCGGCCTCGCCGGTGTCCTTGGCGAGCTCGTCGTCGAGCCCCGGGACGTTCTTCTGCTTGACGTCGTGGATCGTCACCAGCAGCCGGGCGACCTCGGTCTTGTCCGAGTCGTCGGGCAGCGGCAGCTCAAGCTCGAGCTCGAGATCCTCGCTGGCCGGGTCGATGTCGAGCAGCTTGGCGGCGAGGCCCTTGAGCGGCTCGCGCGGCGAGTCTCCGAGCTCCACCGTCTCCTGCTCGTGGGACACGGCGCGGTCGCCCTGCTTGCCGATGATGTCGACCAGCAGGATGTCTCCGGCCTGGGTGTTGCGGCCCTCGACCGGGAGATACTCGGTCAGCTCGCGCTGCTTGCCGGCCAGCGCGCTCTCCACGTCCTCGTCATTGACGTGGGCCGGCCGCTGCTTGATCTCGACGCCGAAGTAGTCGCGGGGCTCGATCTCGGGCACCACCTGGAGCACCGCCGAGTAGCGGAAGGCGTCGCCGTCGACGATCT
>JAUVBO010000535.1 GCA_030591195.1 Pseudomonadota bacterium | reverse complement strand
CCGGTCGGTGGTGTTGCACCGGCTCGAGCTGTCCGCCGAGCAACAGCGGAAGCTGGCGCGGATGTTGCGAGACAACCGTCGCCCCGAAAATCGCTACTACATCTATCACCACTTCGATGACAACTGCGCCACCCGGCTGCGCGACCTGCTCGACCGGCTGCTCGGCGGCGAGCTGCGCCGGCGCTGGGTCGGCAAGCCCACCGCCTACGGCGAGATCACTTTCCGTGCCCTCGCCCGTGAGGGCTTCGCCGGTCGGCTCGACGTGTTGCTGCTCGCCGAGCTGGTGCTCGGTCGGGCGCTCGACCGGCCCCTCGACCGCTGGCAGGCGGCGTTCTTGCCGCGGCTGCTGGCCGAGCAGCTGCGGCAGGTGAAGCTCGACGACGTGCACCCGTTGCTCGGTTCGTCGATCGAGCTGACGCGCCAGAACATCGATACCCGGCGCACCGGCGAGACCGACGATGCCATGGCCGGGGTCAAGCTGCTGTGGGGGCTGGCGGCGCTGCTGTCGCTGCTGTCGCTGGGTGCCGCCTTCGGCATCCGTCGTCGCCGCCGCTGGGCAGGCTTGCTGCTGGTGCCCCAGGCGCTGCTGGTCGGGCTCGCCGGAGCGCTGATCGTCTCCCTCGCCCTGGTGGCGACCCTGCCCGAGCTGCGCGGCAACGAGCTGTTGCTGCTGCTCTGGCCGACCGATCTCGCGCTGATCTGGCCCGCTGTCCGGTTGATGCGCGGCCACTTCTTCGCCGGTCGGCTGCTGCGGACCTACCTCGGCTTGCGCGTGGCGGTCAGCTCGCTGATGATCGCGGGTCACCTCGTCGGGCTGCTCTACCAGCAGCCCCGCCTCTGGCTGCTGATCGTCTGGCTGCCGTCGTTGGCGTTGTGGCTCGCCCTGCGCCGGCTGCCAGCCGAGCCGCCGACGGCCGAGCCTACTTGAGCGGCTTGCAGGCCGCGCGGGGCAGGTAGAGCAGGTTGTTCTGCTCGCGGCACTCGATCACCGCACCGTGGCCGCCCTCGCCCCCCTGGCCGTCGTCATCGGCGACGAACCAGAGGTCCACCGAGCCCTCGGGCGGAGCGGGCCAGTCGCAGCGGATCGCCTCGCATTGGCCGGGTGAGAGGGCCTTGGTCGTCGTCGCCGAGCAGATCTTCTTCGCGCCCGGCTGGCGCGGGTCGCTGCGGTAGAAGGTGCCGACGATGCCCGCGGGGGCGTCGCTGGCGCCGCGGTTGCAGATCCGCGCACTCAGCGGCCACCGCTCGGCGCAGCTCTCCGGCTCGAGCGCCGGAGCCTGGCCGCCGGTGAGATCGGGCGCGGGGCTGGGCTCCGGCGCCTCGCCCTGGATGTTCTGGCGGTAGCTGTTGTGGCGCTCCCAGCTGTTCTTCTCGGGGGCGGGGATCGCGCCGTCGGCGTCGATGTTGGTGATGTGGTAGGTGTGCTGGTTCCAGATCGTTCGCGAGGGCGCCCAGCGGTTGTGCGGGTCGGACAGCACCAGGATGCCGCGGGTGCCCGAGGCGCTGGCGGCAAGGCCGAGCTCCGGCTCGCTGTCGCAGGTGTCGGTCAGCTCGTGGCTCGAGACGACCAGATCGGCGTGGCCGTCGTCGTCGACATCGGCCACCACCGGCAGCTCGAGGATCGTGCCCGAGGTCACCTGGCGGGCGAAGCGCACCTTGCCCGTGTGGCCGTCGTAGACCCGCAGCCAGCACTCGTCGCGGTAGATCACCTCGGCCTCGCCGTCGCCGTTGAAGTCGAAGACCGACGATCCGGTGGAGCCCGAGGACCGGTCGCGGGTCGGCTTCAGCCACCGCACCCCGAACGAGTGGCAAAACGGAGGCAGCGGGTCGGCGACGCACTCGCGGTCGAAGACCTGGTAGCCGACGGTGCCCGCCACGCCCACCTCCGGCTCGCCGTCGCCGTCGAAGTCGGCCACCGTCGGCGGCCCGCCGAAGTTCTGGCCGAAGGTGATCGGACCGAAGACGAGCTGGCCGGTCTTCGGGTTGAAGATCCGGATCGTCGCCGGGGTCTGGGCCTGGGAAGAGACCAGCACCACCTCCGGCTCGGGCGTGGCGTCCCACTGGACGATCGCCGGGTAGCCGCCCGGCCACCCGGCCACGGCCGTCGGCGTCTCGTCGATGCCGGTGGGGCCGTCGAAGATCCGGTTGCCGACCACCACCTCGGGCACCCCGTCGAGGTCCACGTCGGCCACCGCGCTGAGGGTGCCCCAGTGGCCACCCTCGACCGGATGGTTGTAGAGCACCTTGAGCTCGGCGCCCTCGAGCCGCAGGGCCATACCGCCGTAGATGATCTCGGGCGGCGACTTGCCGTCGAGGTCGGCGATCGCCGGCCCGCCATCGTTGAACGGCGAAGCGCCGGGGTGAGCCGCCTCGGGTGCCACCGCGATCAGCCCTCCCTGGTGGTCGAAGACCACCACGCGGTTGAGCTTGTCGATGCCAACGATCTCGGGCCCCGGGTCGTCGCTCAGCTGGCCGACGGCGAGCTGGGAGCGGGAGCTGAGGTTGGCGTCGATCTGAAACACCTCCTTGGTGCAGTCGCTGCCCGACAGGGCGATCAGCCAGCCTCCCACGGCGCCGACGGCGTAGCTGACGAAGAGGATCTCGGGCTGGTCGTCGCCGTCGAGGTCGATCACCAGCGGCGTGGTCAACGCGGCGGCCTTGGTGTACTGACACCTGACCACCGGCTGCTCGAAGCGGTCGGGCGAGAAGCTGCCCTCCTTGCACTCGGGGTCGTGAGTCCGGCCGGTGCCCGAGCTCTCGTCATCCGCGTAGGGCAGGCAGCGGCCGTCGGCCACCACGCAGAACGTGTCGCCAAAGCAGGTCTCGTCCCGCTGGCAGGCGCCCCAGTCGACGATGCACTCGCCCCGGTGGCAGATCATCTCCGCTTCGCACGGAACCCCGGGGCAAGTCGCGGGGGCGCTGTCGGGCCCCACCGAGGCCTCGGCTGGCGGTGGACCGGTATCCGGAAACGTAGCGGTGTCTGTGCAGTTGAGTGACAGGCCCAGGTTCAGCGCGGCCGCGGCAGCGAGCGCCCAGCGACGTCGGTTCATCCTAAAATCCCCCCTGGTGGACGATTATGCCTCAGCTTGCCAGTGGGGATCGGCGGGCGTTTTGCTAATTCCCTTTGACCCGGCATTCGGGTGGCCTATGCTGGAATCCCGTGCCGTACGCTGTGATCGCGCCCCGTCCACTCGCCGAGCTGCCGCACCAGATTGCCAGCAGTCGAGCCACCGAGTGCCTGCCACGTCTGCTGGATTCAGGTGCGCGGATGGAGGTCTACCCGTTGGTAGACGAGCAGGCGGTGCTCCGGGTGCCGCGCCGCACCGAGCAGCAGATGATCGACGAGCTGGGCAGCTCGGGGCGCGTGGCCCTCGCCACGGGCCATGAAGTTTCCATGGTCACCGAGATCGAGCTTCGTGATCTCGAGGCGATAGAGGGCTTCATCGGCGCGTTCGTGCCGGACACCGCGCCTTTCCCGGACCTCGATCTACGGGGAGATTTCCGTTATTACTCGATCCAGAAGCGGGTCACGATCACGCAGGATCTGCGGATCTGCACCGAGCGTCTTGCCGAGCGCCGCAGTCGCCGCAGCCTCGAGCGGTTCATCCGCGACGTGCGCGAGATGGTCAACAGCATCGGGCTGCTACCCGACCTGGCTGGCAAGGGCAACCTGGTCCTCGACCGGACTGGGCTGGTCAAGCTCATCGATATCAATAACTTCCGTCGCCTGGTTCCCAACGGGGAGCTGGAGAAGGCGATGCCGACGGGTGACGACCTCGAGGCCTGCCTGCTCGGTCACCGCAGCATCGCCGAGTTCATGCCGAAGGACTTCATCGACGATCTCGGCCACCCGATCGCCGATCTGAGCCTCGCCCAGCTGCGCAGCCTCGAGATCCGTGGACTCGGCCGGGATCCGGCGACCATCAACAAGAGGCGCCTCTACGCGCCGCTGTTCAACCAGACGCGGCAGCAGGTGCTGGCGCTGATTCGCTCGGTCGCGGCCTAGTTAGGGGAGCTTCGCAAGCTCCCCTCGCCTTCGCCTTCGGCTCCGGCTCACCCCACAACGGCCGCCCT
>JAUVBO010000613.1 GCA_030591195.1 Pseudomonadota bacterium | reverse complement strand
GCTCGTCCTGCAGCTCCCCGCTGTCGTCGTCGGCCTTGCCGCGGGCGTTGTTCCAGCCCACCATCCCGGTCAGCCCCAGCTCGAAGTAGGTCGACTCGGAGAGGTCGTAGTAGCTCTTGAGCCGCAACAGCACCGCGGGGACGCTGAAGAGCTTGCCGGCGAAGAGGCGGTCGTTCTGGCCGTTGGTGACCTGCAACACGAGATGGTTGGTGTGGGCCCACAGCCGCGGCATCAGCCACTCCAGCGACAGGCCCACCTGGTTGAGGCCGCCGGGGCCGAAGACCTCGCGCATCGCCACCGGCCAGTCGTGCTGGTCGAGGCCGGGCAGGTGCCAGCGGTTGACCACGCCGAACTCCTGGCGGAACTTGCCCGCGGTGAGCGAGACGCCAGGCAGCACGCTGGTCCAGGTCAGGTAGGCCTCGCCGAGGCCAACGCCCTGGGGCGTGAGGCCCACCGTGATCTTGGTGAAGGTCGAGGGGTCGAGGTCCGACTGGATGTGAAGCCCGATCATGCGGAAGTAGAAGCCGCTGCGGTCGGCCTCGGAGGTGTAGCCGTCCTCGTTGAGGATTCCCAGCCCGTGGACGTCGCCGACCACGCTGATCTCCGGGTTGAGCGCCTGCAGCGCTCGCTGGCCGCCGCGGAAGGCCCGCTGCTTGAGGTTCTGTTCCTCGTCCGCCTGCTTGACCACCTCCCCCGCGGTCGACGACTCGGCCTCGGCCTGCATCCGTATCACCTGGAGCTCCTGCTCCTGGTTCATGCGCTCCAGCTCGTCGATCCGCTGAGTCAGCTTCTCCTGCCTCTCCTTCATCGAGCCGATGGTGCGCTCCAGCTTCTGCTGGCGCTCCCGTGCCGCCGTCCCGTCGTTGCCCGGCTCCTGGCTGGCGGGGTCTTCCGCCGCGGCCTCTGACGCGCTGGCCAGCATGACGATCACGGTCGTGACGACGGCAGCGGCGTTGGCCGTGATACCGGCGGTGATTCCGGTCGTGAGATATCGTCGAGCAGTCAAGTTGCTCTCCTGGTGAAAGCCCTTCGTCGCCTGGCGCGACGGCGAGCGCCGATGCGGCCACCGCGCACCATCGCCGTCGCGAGGTTGCGCTGACCGTGGAAATCTGTGTTGGGGTCGTCGGGGCGCTTACGCCGGGGGGGAGCTCTTGGGGGCCAGGTGCAGCAGACCGATGTCCCGGTGGGCCGCCTCGGGGCCCGCGGCCGTCAGGCCCAGGTGGTCGTTCGCGTCGGCGAGAGCCGCCGCCCTGGCGCCGGAGCGAACCGGCTGGGCGAGGAAGGCAAGGAACAGACAGTTGTGGGCGCCGTGGACCTCGGCGGACGCCGCCATGATCCGGGAGCCGGTGGTCGCTGGGCGCGACGCCCGATGGAGATGGTGGCCGTGATGCTCGTCGAGGTGGACCAGCTCGCCGTGATCGCTGCAGTAGCCGTGTTGGGCGGTGGCGCGGTGGTGGGCGGCGCCGAGCAGCGCCAGACCGAAGACGGCGGTGACGACGAAGCAGAGGCCACGCTGTCGCGAGAGCCGAACCATCACCTCTTGGCTTGGCACGCCCCCGACATCAAGTCAAGCGTGGGGGGGACGAGTCAGCGGCACGCCTCGTGGCTCGAGAGCCTCGCGTCGCCCCACCGCAGGGGCGCCACCAGGCAGCGCATCTGGGCCAGCGTGCCCTTGGGCGGGTCGGCGTCGCGCAGGATGTCGAGGGCGTAGGGCGACGAGTCGGCTCCGCCGCACTTGCCCGGCTTGCGCACCAGGCGCCAGCAGGGGCAATCGGCGCCACAGTCGCGTTGCTGCTGCCAGTCCTGCGGATACCACAGCCGCGCCGGACAGCGATCGACCTTCTTCCCGTGAGCGAGGTCGGTGCTGCGGCCCTCGATCAGCTCGCACGAGACGCGCTCGAGGCAGCTCGCCTTGCAGGCCTTGCCGGGGCTGAAGGAGTCGCCGGCCTCGCAGGCCACCGTGCCCTCGGCCGTGAGCAGGGTGTTGTCGATGCACTGGTCGCCGATCCGTCCTTGGAGCTTCTTGCCGATCGCCGACATCGCCGGGCCGAAGTCGCCGGCGCAGATCGAGGAGAAGTGACCGTCGTCGCCGAAGGCCTCGACCACCTGCTCGATTCGCAGCGCTGGCGCGGCCACGCCGGCGCTGGATTGGCAGCTCGGCTCGAGGGTCGGGTTGTTGCCGTCGCGGCCGACCGCCACGCGGCCGGTGGGGCCGGAGATGGCGGCGAAGACCAGCCGGTGGGCGGGCTTGAGCCGGCGGAAGAAGTCGACGTAGCGCGACAGGTCCCAGAGGAAGCGACCGGCAGGGCGGCAGTCGCGCCGGGGTCCGACCTTGGTGCGGTCGTTGATGTCGCACTCGAAGCCGTGCTCGAAGCAGCGGAAGGAGTGCAGCGGCCCGAGCGGGCTGTCGATCGACGTCTGTCGCGGGTCGAAGAGCTGGCTATCGCGCGCCGAGCAGTCGTCCTCGTCGGTGATCAGCACCACCGCCAGCAGCGCGCTTTCTCGCAGGAACCCCGGGTTGCGGGTATCGAGGGCCAGGCGCGCGGCCTCGAGAGGTTGCTCGAAGCCACACCCGCCGGTGCCGAGCCTGGCGATGCAGCCGAAGGCCTGCTTGAGGTGCTCGATCGGATCGCTGCTCTCCCCCGGGATGTTGGTCTCGCCGTCCCGGTAGCTGATGTATCGATCCTTCGGCGGCGTGCAGGTCGGGTCGCGGGCCTGGTGCTGCAATATCCCGCGGTCGCCCTGGGCCGAGCAGCTGTCCAGCCCCGCGATGCCGGCGAAGCTGCCGACGCCGAGGTCGCTGCTGACCACGCCGATGTGCAGATCGGGGATCTGACAGCCAGACCGGTCGGTGGGCGTGCACGGCCGACCGCTGCCGTCGGGGCCGAGCTCGTGGCTGCGCAGCGCCTCGATCAGCTTCGGGAAGTTGCGCGCGATGTTTGCCTGCTCGTGCGACATCGACTCGGAGTTGTCGACGACGAACAGCAGGTCGACCTCGGTGTCGGTGCTCTGCAAGAAGGGCAACGGTACCTGCTCGAACAGCCCGGCCTTGGCCTCGTCCACCGGTCGGGTGATACAGGCGCTCGCGCCGAGCGCCAACAACAACCACAACGTCCTGCTCTGTTTCATCGATGCCCCCTTTGTCGCTAATACGACCGAGAGCAAGACGAGGACCAAAGATGCGCTTGATGGCGAAACGCTGGCTTGCGCGGCAGGCGTCGCCAACCCCGTTGCCAGGCGCGACAACCGGGTTGCCTCGACAGTTCGAAATCGCGTCGACTCGAACAGGAGCCCGTAGCGGTTTCTGGCTGACGGCCTCGCAACCGTTGAAGCGGCCGGTGACGACGATCTAGTGTCTCGGCACAGAGGTTCTGTTCAGTGTATTTGCTCGTCGGCAAGTTCTTCCGCTGCGCCACGGGAAGCGTGGCGCTCAGCCCGGAGTTTCGAAATGTCCGGCCTCTGCGCCACGGGAAGCGTGGCGCTCAGCCCGGAGTTTCGAAATGTTTGGCCTCTGCGCTACGGGAAGCGTGGCGCTCAGCCCGGAGTTCCGAAATGTCCGGCCTCTGCGCGACGGTCTGCGTGGCGCCTCAACGGTTTGGCGGCCACAAGTCGTCAGAACCAAGTTGCCGGGGTAATTGTCCTCCGTCCTATTGAAAATGATTGAGGCGCCGTCCAGTAGCGCAGCCACCCCCTGAGGGCGCGGCGTGAGGAGGCAGCACCTCGCCGAAGGCGAGGTGTCGACGACGGCCGCAGCGCAGCACG
>JAUVBO010000570.1 GCA_030591195.1 Pseudomonadota bacterium | reverse complement strand
GGCGAAGCCGTGCTCCTTTTCGACCTCGACCTCGACCCACAGCCCCTGGCAGTCGAAGCCGTTCTGGTAGCGCTGGTCCCGCCCGTTCATCGCCCAGTAGCGCTGGTAGGCATCCTTGAGCGTCCGGCCCCAGGCGTGGTGCACGCCCATGGGGTTGTTGGCGGTGATCGGGCCGTCGAGGAACGAGTAGGGCTGGTTGCCGCGGTTCTTGGCGACCAGCTTGTCGAAGGCGTCGGTCTCCTGCCACAGGTCGAGCACCTCGTGCTCGAGCGACGCCACGTCGAACCACGGCTCGACCTTCTGGTATCCCGCCCCCGGCGTCACCCGCACCCGCTGCTGCTGGTCTGTGCTCTTGGACTGCTCGCTCATCTGATGCTCCGACAATCGTTCACGAATCGAGAGACGATACGGTGATGTCGGGTGCTTGTAACCCCTGATCAGGCGTCGGTCAACCGACGGGCCAGGCCGCGGTCGACAGCACCGTCTAGGTCTGCAACGGCGCTACCAGCCGGTGCTGGGGCGAGTGGCCAGGATCTGGCTAGCGCCGCCACCGCCCCTTTGGGTGGTGATCTTTCAGCGGGGAACCAGCTGGCCCGAAGCGGGAGTGTCACTTTAGAGGGTGGGACGATTCATACACCCCGCCAAAGTGACACTTCTGGTCGCGTTTGTCGTCTGGATGCGCCATCTACCCGCCTAGCTTGACGCTTTGACGCGTCCCTGGGCGCCAGAGTGTCACTTTAGAGGGTGGGACGATTCAGACACCCCGCCAAAGTTACACCTCCACGATCAACCAGGCGGAGTTTCGGGCAAGCGGGGCGAGGACGCTGCGGCTGCTGGTGCGCGCCGGAGGGCTGCTCGCGTCCGCCGGAGGGCTCAGGGGGTGCTGCGGGCGCGGCGCCCAGACGAGGCCTACCTCGCCTGGGCCTTCCACGCCCTCTCGAGCTGCGCCACGCTGGCGAGCCCGTAGTTGTCGTGCAGCGCCCGGTCGTAGCCCTGCCGCGCGGCCTGGTAGATGAATGCCTTGAGCCGCCCTCGTCCGCCGCGAGCCAGCAGGAACCTCGTCAGCGAGAGGCTCTGAGCATAGAAGACCCTCGCATTGCGGCGTGGGTAGCCGCTGCGCAGGAGGATCCTCAGCGGGTACGCGCTGTGGCCAGCCTGAAGCACGCGGGCCCAGCGGTCAGGCCGTCCGTCGGCGACCATCGCCAGGCCCTCGCCAGCCCAGCGAGGCAGCCGGACGCCCGCGAAGGCCTCGTGCTGCACCATGTGCGCGACCTCGTGGGTCACCGTGTTGAGCAGGTCTGGCCGGCCGAGCGACAGGCGGACCTTCTTCGTCGGCAGAGTTAGTTGGCCGGTCCGTCGGCGGCTCAGCTCGGCCCTCGCGCCCGACCAGGGGGCGACGGTCCGACGCCCCCGGGAGCTGCCGACGCGGACGCCCACCTCGGGCACACCGCTGACGCCGTGCTGAGCCAGCTCCTCGGCGGATCGATCAGCCTCGCTCCTCGCGCGGTACTCCTTGGCTGAGCGATAGAGATAGATCTCGCAGCGCGCTGACCAGTGACGCCCGGCAACCGACGTTCTGTTGGTCACGCCCCAGAGCGCGAGCTGACTCGCCAGCGCCTTCTCTGCGTGATCTGCGACCCCCTCCGCCGTGCCGCGGTCCTGAGCTTTGTGGTGCACCCGGAAGTTGGGCCGGGTCGTCGTCCAGCCGCCCGCCGCGGCCGGGGCCGTCGCCAGCGCCAGCACCGAGGTCACGATTGCCGCTGTCGAGGCCGTCCGAGCGATCGCTGCGATCATCTCCAGTCTCCCTCTCCGCGCAGTCACGCCCGCAGTCCGGCTGCCGCGACGAACTGCCGCGACTTGCCCGAATCGTGCAAACGAGGTTTGAACCCGCAAATTGGAATGTTCAGCATATCGCGCAACGACCATCCTGGTCAATGGTCACCCGCGCCGGCCATCCGCCCGGCCGTGATCGGTTGATCAGAAGCGAGTCGTCGCGAGATCGTCGGGGCGCCGCGCTGCGCTACGCCCGACGGGGGGGATCTGGTGCGGTTGGCGGGTCAGCCGGCGCTGGCGCAGCGGTGTGCAACCCACCGGCGGAGATGTATCATCGCCGACCTCGGGATGGATCACATCGTTGGGCTCGGGCCGTCGGAAGCGGGTATCGCCCCTTGGCAAGCGGCGTCTTCGAACACGCCGTGACTGGAGGTTAGCTGCAAATGTCTGGTCGGATCTTGGTGCCCTTGGTCGCGGCGTTGGTGCTTGTCAGTTGTGGCTCGGATAGTGCTCTGGAGGTCGAAGGGATCCCGGCGGTGGCCTGCACCTCGTCGGAGACGGAGTGTGATGGCGCCTGCGTCGATCCCCAGAGCGACTCCGCCCACTGCGGCGGCTGTGTCAATGCTTGCGGGGCCGGCGAGGTCTGCTCGGCCGGGGTCTGCGCGCTCTCCTGCCAGGACGGTCTGACCGACTGCATCGGCATCTGCGTCAACACCGGCAGCGATCTCGCCAACTGCGGCGGCTGCGGCGAGGCCTGCGCGGCCGGCGAGGTCTGCGCGGTCGGGGCCTGCGCGCTCTCCTGCCAGGCGGGCCTGACCGAGTGCAGCGGCACCTGCGTCAACACCGACAGTGACCTCGCCAACTGTGGCGGCTGCGGCGAGGTCTGCGCCGACGGCGAGGTCTGCTCGGTCGGAGCGTGCGCGCTCTCCTGCCAGGCGAGCCTGACCGAGTGCGGTGGCACCTGCGTCAACACCGACAGCGACCTCGCCCACTGCGGCGGCTGCGGCGAGACCTGCGCGGCCGGCGAGGTCTGCTCGGTCGGGGCCTGTGCGCTCTCCTGTCAGGCGAGCCTGACCGAGTGCAGCGGCACCTGCGTCAACACCGACAGCGATCTCGCCCACTGCGGCGGCTGCGGCGAGCTCTGCGCGCTCGGCGAGGTCTGCTCGGCCGGGGTCTGCTCGCTCTCCTGCCAGGCGGGGCTGACCGAGTGCAGCGGCACCTGCGTCAACACCGACAGCGATCTCGCCCACTGCGGCGGCTGCGGCGACGCCTGCGCGGCCGGCGAGGTCTGCTCGGTCGGGGCCTGCGCGCTCTCCTGTCAGGCGGGCCTGACCGAGTGCAGCGGCGTCTGCGTCGACACCGACAGCGATCGCGCCAACTGCGGCGACTGCGGCACCAAGTGCTCGTCAGGGAGGGTCTGCGTCAACGGGCTGTGCGCGCTCTCTTGCCAGTCCGGGCTGAGCAAGTGCGGCGGCGTCTGCGTCAACACCAAGAGCGACCTCGCCAACTGCGGCGGCTGCGGCGACGCCTGCGCGTCCGGTGAGGTCTGCGTCGACGGCTCCTGCGCCGTCTCCTGCCCGATCGGTCAGATCGTCTGCGACGGTCAGTGCATCGAACCCCTGACCGACGAGGGCTACTGCGGCTCCAGCGGCGACTGCACCGACGTCGGATCGGGAAACTCGACCGGGATCACCTGCGCCTTCGGACAAGGCTGCTGCGCCAGCAGCTGCATCGATCTGTCAGCCGACGAGAGCAACTGTGGCAGCTGCGGCAACAGCTGCGGCGCGTCGAGCCTCTGCGTCAGCGGCAGCTGCGAGGCGGGGTATGCCTCCTGCAAGGACGCCCTCGCCAAGGGCGAGACGGTCGATGGCGCGTACGTCGTCGATCCCGACGGCGCCGACAATCCGATCGAGCCGTTCCAGGTGTACTGCGACCTGAGCGGCGGTGGCTGGACCTTGCTGCTCAAGACCGCGGCCGGCAGCGCGGCTTTTCAGTACAACGCGATCTACTGGGGGGGCACGGACACGCTCAACACCACCTCGCTCGACCTGGCGGCGATCGACGCGAAGTTCGAGTCCTACAACTCCTTGCCCCTGCAGGAGGTGCGCGGCTGCGTGAACACGCCGACCACCAACTGTGTCAGCCACAGCTTCACCGCGCCCTTCGCCAACGCCCTCGCCCTGTTT
>JAUVBO010000135.1 GCA_030591195.1 Pseudomonadota bacterium | reverse complement strand
GCGCCCGACGCGGCGGTGGCTGCGGCGCCCGATGTGACGGCGGTCGGGGAGGGGAAGCTGCTGCCAGCGAAGGTGCGTTTCGGCACCGCGATGGTCTGGCTCAGCCCCCGTTACACCAAGCTGCTCGACGCGGTGGCGGCGGAGATGACCCGCGACCCGGCGTTGCGGCTGGTGGTTCGCGGTCACGCCGACAGCCGCGGCGGAGCCGGCTACAATCATCGGCTGAGCCAGCAGCGCAGCCAGTCCATCGTCTATCACTTGAGGTTGAAGCGGATCTCGCCACGACGGGTGATCATCGAGAGCTTCGGCGAGCGTCGTCCCCTGGCAAGGGGCGGAAGTCGCGACGCCTGGGCGCGCAACCGGCGGGTCGAATTGAGCTGGCGGCGGTGACCGAAAGGGCATTGGTTGAACGATGAGCATCACCACCACCTTCGCGCTTGTCTCCCTGCTCGGCGCCGCGGCGTTCTTCATCGCGGGCCTGCTAGCGGGCGTCCGGCGCGAGCGCCAGGGTGGCGTCGCGACCGATGCCGCGGCGCGACTGGGCCACGAGATGGAAGACCAGCACCGACGGGCGCGCGAGCAGCTCGAGGGTCAGCTCGACGAGCTGCGCGGGGCCCTGGCTGCCGCCGAGGCGCGAGCGGCGACGGTCGAGCAGGAGACCGCAGGGGCGCTCGAGCACGACCTCACCGACGAGTCGGAGGAGCCGACGGCCGTCGGCGGTGAGGATCTCTCACAGCAGCTCGCCCAGGCTCTCGAGCGCGAGCAGGAGCTGGCCAACGAACGCGATGGGCTCAGCGCCGAGCGCGAGCTGCTGGCGACCAAGATCGAAGAGCTTCGTCAGCAGCAGCAGAAGATGGCCGGCGAGGCCGACGGGCGACGCCAGCGGGAGAAGACGCTCACCGGCGAGGTCGGCCAGCTTCGCCAGCGGGAGAAGACGCTCACCGGCGAGGTCGGCCAGCTTCGCCAGCGGGAGAAGAAGCTCACCGGCGCGGCCGCGGCCGTGCGCGGCGAGCTCCGCAGCGAGGCCTCAGAGCTGCGTCACGAGGTCGCCGCCCTCAGGCAGCAGGTCAGCGACCTGCGGGGCGAGAAGGTTCAGCTCGAGAAGGACCGAGACAAGGCCTTCGAGCAGCGCGATGGCGCCCTGGCGGAGCTGGCCACCACGGACCGTCCGTAGCCGCCAGCCGCTAGCGCGCGAGGGTCAGAAGCGGGCGCCGGCGTTGGCGATCAGCGCCGCGCGGCCGAGGGCGAGGGCCTTGGCGTCGTCGGTGACGGCGATCCGTGCGCCGATGCCGGCATGGAACCAGAGGACGCTGAGCTCCACCGCCGGCGTGACCAACAAGGCGTTGAGCTCTCCGCTCGGGTGCAGCGAGTTGAAGTACTCAGCGGCGAGGTTGAGCGAGATCAGCCCGAGCACTGGCACGCGGGCGTAGGCGTAGAAGCCGAGCAGACCGACGTCGTCGAGGTCGTCGCCGAGGATCGTCCATACCGTCTGCAGCCCGCCGCCGACGCGGAAGCCCATCACCTGGGCGCTGGCCACCGCGCCGGCCTGGACCTGGGTGTACGAGCGGGTGAAGTCGCTGCTGTGGGTCGGCAGGTAGGCGTTGGCGAACACGGCGACGCCGAAGTTGTCCGCGACGCCGAACAGCCGCCACTTGATGCCGGCCATGATGTCGCCGAAGGCGACCTCGTTGGGTGAGGTGTTCCAGCCGTGGACCATGAACGGCACGTTGATCGCCAGCTCGACGCTGCCGAGGGCGATCTGGCCCTCGAGCGACAGCAGCGCGACGTTGATGTCGGCGATGCCGAGCTCGAGCTTGGAGTACTGGAACTGCAGGTCGACGTGGCTCTCGAGGATCGCCTGCTCGATCGGCCAGTTGTATTGAGATAGCTGAGCCTGGGCGGCTGAGGGCGCGAGCAGCGCGACCAGCAGACCGAGGCTGGCGACCGAACGGCAACGCTTGTTCATCTCTCGTCTCCTGTGAAGGTGGTCGACTCCGAGAGCGAACGGTCGCATCTGGGCCAACCGAGCGCAAGAAGGTCATTCACTTCCCGTACGCTGCGTGGTTCGCGGCGACGCGGTCGGTGGCGGGTACTTCAGATGTAACGTTTGCCGGCCGGTGGATTACTCCAACCTGTGGGACGACACCGTCCGACCTCGGCCAGATCAAGGCGAACACCAACCACAGGAGTCAACCATGAGATCCCTGCCAGCCGATCCGCACCGATTGATGCGTCTTGGCCTGCCGGCGGTGGCGCTGCTCGGCGTAGCCTTCGCCGGCGAGGCCCGGGCCGCCGACAGCCACAGGATCGACCCCGGCCACTCGGCGATCATCTTCAAGGTCAAGCACCTCAACATCGGCTACACCTACGGCAGGTTCCGCACCTTTGCGGGGTCCTTCACCCTCGACAGGGCGGCGCCGAAGAGGAGCTCGGTGAAGGTCGAGATCGACGCCAACAGCGTCTACACCGCCGACAAGAAGCGCGACAAGCACCTGCAGAGCCCCGATTTTCTCAACGTCAAGCGCTACCCGAAGATCTCCTTCGTCAGCGCCAAGGTTCGCCGCTCGGGCAACAAGTGGCACGTTACCGGCAAGCTGACGCTACACGGCACGACCAAGATCGTGAAGATCGGGATGGCGATGGTCGGCGCGGGCAAGGACCCATACGGCGGGCACCGCGTTGGCTTCGAGGGTCAGCTGAGGATCAAGCGCACCCAGTTCGGCATGACCAAGATGGTCGGGCCGGCGGGCGATGAGATCGTGATCATCCTCGCCTTCGAGGGGATCAAGCAGTAGATGGTTGCCACGGTGGTGATCTGGGGCGCGCTGGTTCCCGCGACCCTCGCCTTCGTCTTGCTCGCGGTGGCCTGGCGTCGGCGCGCCAGCGCGTCAGGGGCAGGGGGTCCCTGGGCCGCCGCCCTGGCGGTCGGCCTGGCCTATGTCGTCGGCAGCTGGGGCATGGGGAGCGCGACGGCCGGTGATCCGAACCTCCGGCTGCTGGTCATCGCCCTGGCCGGCGCCGGCATCGGGCTGGTCGAGAGCCTGCTGCGGGTGCCCCGGTGGGCGAGCTGGTCGCTGCGGATCGCCGCCTCGTCGGCTGCCGCCTGGCTGGTCGTCGGGCCGCTGGTCGCGCCCCAGCAGTGGGGTCTGGCCCAGGTCGGGCTGCGCGTGGGGGTGATCGCCGGCGCGACGGTGATGGTCTGGACGGCCATCGACCTGCAGGCGGCGGCCGAGGAGGGGCCTTCGCTGGCGCTGGCGCTGGCGCTGCTGGCTGCCGGCGGCAGCGCGGTGGTGCTGATGTCCGGGCTGGCGAGCACGGCCCAGGTCGCCGGCGCGTTGGTCGCCGCGCTCGGCGTCGGCTTCCTCCTCAGCTGGCGCTACCCCGCCCGGGCTCGGCTGCGCAGCGCTGCGCCGGTGGTGGCGTTGCTGCTCGTCGGCCACGGGGCCGTGGGCCTGCTCTACGCCGAGATGCCTCCGCTGAGCTTTGGCCTGCTGGCGTTGACCCCCCTCGGCCTGTTGCTGGGGAGGCTCGGCAGGTTGCGGCGGGCCAGGGCGGTGGCGGCTCTCGCCCTGCGCTTGCTGGTCGTCAGCGCGCCGGTGGGCGCCGCCGTGGCCACCGCGGCGATCCCCTACTTCGGCCTCGGCGGGCCGACCCCGTCCACCGTCCCGGCGGACCAGGCGGCGGGCGACGAGGGCTCAGAGCCCTCTGTGAGCGGCGGGTCGGGCGACGACGAGGACTACGGCTATTAGCCGCGTCACTCCTGGAGCAGCGCCGCGACCAGGGCACTCATCTGGTCGACGTTGAACGAGTTGCGGATCGCTCGCACGCGCAGGTCCTTGCCCACCACCACGTCACGCGGGAATGGGTAGCCCACGCCCGGCGGGAAGGCGAGATCGCCGAGGGTGTTGTTGCGGTCGCTGACGACGGGGAAGCTCACGCCCGTCTGCTTGACGAAGGCAGCCAGCGCCTCGGGGTGCTCGCCCCGGTGAATGCCGTAGACCAGCACGTCGCCGCTGCCGCGGTGCTCACTCCAGATCGAGCTCTCGATGTCTGGCAACTCCAGACCACAGATCGGTCAGAAGAGGGCGAAGTAGGCCAGCACCGTGACCTTGCCCTCCAGCGCCGAGAGCTGTCCGGCGCCGCTCGGATCGAGGAAGGCGAACCGCTCGGTGAGCTTGTCGCCGACCCCGATCAGCTGCGACTCGCGAACCGAGATCGGCACCTCGAGGCGGGCCCGTCGCGGGTCTGGATCGTCGGTGATCAGGCGGAGCTTCAGCTGCGGGTTGCTCGCCGGAGGAGCGAAGGCGAGCTCGAACGCTTCGGCCTCGCCGGACTTCACGGTCAGGCGCTCGGCGTTGACCGTGAAGGCCGGGTCGTCGACCGAGATCGCGCTGACGTGCAGGTCGAGCGGGCCGAGGTTGCGCACCACCACCGCGCGGCTGGCGGCCACGTCGGGGGCGAGGGAGAAGAGGTCCTCGTCGACGAAGGCCATCGGGCCGACGCGGCCGGGCTCGTAGCGCAGCAGGTGCAGCCCCTCCCACTCGCCGACCATCACCTGCCGGCCGTGAATCGCCACGCCGAGGTCCTGCTCGAACGAGGCGCGGACCTTCTGCACTCCGAGCAGCGCGAGGGAGCGGGCGTCGCGGACCGCGACGTGGCTCCAGCTGGCGATCGCCAGCAGGTCGTCATCGACGGCCACCGCCTGGGCCGAGCCGCGCCCGCGGATGTTCTGCAGCAGCTTCGGACGCGTCGGGTCGGCGCCGATGTCGAAGACGTCGACGCCGCCACCGCCGAGGGCGACGAAGAGCCGGTCACCCGCCGCGTCGAGGTCCCGGGGGCTGCCGGTGGTCTCCACCGTCCGCAGCCGCGTCGGCGCGCGCGGGTCGGCGAGCGAGATCACCTGCAGGCCCGCCTCGAGATCCGCGAGGTAGGCCAGCTCACCGTGCAGATCGAGCTTCCAGGCGTTCTTGATCCCGTCGGTCAGCGCCCGTTCGAAGGTCGGCACCCCGGAGGCCGGGTCGGTGCGGTAGACCCGTAGCCCGCCACCGTGGGCGGCGACGTAGAGCAGCCTCGACGACTCGTCGTAGCGGAGGCCCTCGAAGAGCACCGCCGCGTCCCGCTGGATGTCGACCTCGGCCACCGCGCCATCGGCGCCGATCCGATAGGTGGCGAGGAACGGCTGCTCGACCCACGAGTCGCCGTGGTGTGCCAGGTAGAGCACCCGGCTGCCGTCCTCGAGCAGGGCGCCGAAGGCGATCCGCTGGCAGCGCGAGGTCGCGCTGCCCACCTGCCGTGGTGCCCGAGGATCGGAGATGTCGGAGATATCAGCGCCGAACCCGCCGCAGAGCACGACCCACTTGCCGTCGGTCTCGATATCCACCACCTCGCTGCCGGCCCCCGAGGCCAGCTGGGTCAGGCTATCGCCGAAGCCGCAGCAGGTGCCTGGGATCAGCTCGCCGTCAGTCGCACAACCACGCCCCTGGTCGGCGCAAGGGGGGCACGAGCCTTCGTCGCAGTCGAGGGCGATCGGCGCTGGCGGCGGCGGGGTCGGCGGCGCTGGCCCTCCGTCGGGCAAGGCGGGGCTCGCGTCGAAGCGGGGCGACGCTTGATTCTGTTCGTTCGATGACTTGCAGCCGCTTGGCGCCACGAGCAGGCAGGCGAGCCAACCGGCGAGCAGCCGTGTGCGACCGGAAGCAGCGGGCCCGGACATACCAACACCCCTCATCCTTGCCGCGGCACAGGACGCGCTCGCCTCCGATGATCCTTCGCCAGGGGCGTATACGGCCGCTGAGTGGTGGGGTTTCGGGTTTTTCTGCCCGGTCGGGCACCGAGAGGTGGTGGCTACCGGTAGGCCTCGAAGGTGAAGGTGACCTGCAGGTCCGCCTCGGCCTTGTTGCCGCCGGCGAACACCGTGCCCGCGTCGCCACGAACCACGACCTTGAAGCTGCCCGAGCGCAGCTTCTCCAGATCCTCGCCGGCCACGGCGCCTCCGTCGAAGACGATCTGTAGGTTCACCGGCCCGCCACCTTGCGGGTCGGTTGTCCGGGCCACCGGGAAGGTGTTCTTGGTGCTATCCATGATGAACAGCACTTCCACCGAGCCGGCGAGCACCTCCTCGAGCTTGGTGACATCCTTCGATTTTCCGCCAAGCACCAACGTGGCCGCCGCGACCTCGATCCGCGAGGGCTGCTGCTGGGCGAGGGCGGCCAGCGCGCCGTTGAGGAACTTGCCGTAGGGGTTGCCCTCCTCGGTGGTGATGCCCTTTTCCTCCGATATCACCGCGCCGGTGTTGTTGACCTCCTCTGACTTGGCCTTGAGGTTGATCCCCACCGGTGCGGAGTAGGTCACCGGATCGTCGCCGCAGGCGGTGACGGTGACGGCGCCCAGGGAAAAGACGATCAGACTGGCTCGTGCGCTCATTGCCCTTTGCTCCTCTCTCAATGTCTGACGACGAACTCGTATGATGTGATCGCGGCGGGCATCGCGGGCCACTTTTTGCCGCAGAACGTGGCCCGCAGCCGGTAGCGGCCAGGGCCGAGGTTGGCGGGCAGGGGCCAGCGGATGCCCTCCAGCTGCTCGAGCTGGTCGAAGCGTGGGCAGCTGCTATCGGGCTTCGCCGCCGCCGGCATCCGCGCGGCCGCCTGCCCGGTTTGGCGCCAGGCGTCACCCCGCTTTCGCTCGAGCGCCAGCACGCGCTGCACGCCGATCGGGTAGGCCGTCATCCGCGCGAACCGCAGCCGCATCCGCTCGCCCGCACGGTAGCGGTCGTACTGCGGGACGAGGATCACCCGCTTGTTGTCGTTCGACAGCCCCTTGCGCACGTTCGCCGTGCCCTGGGTCCAGGAGCGCACCGGGCCGGTGTCGACGTGGATCCAGCGGCCGCCATAGTAGCCGGCGCCACCAACCCGGTGCTTG
>JAUVBO010000358.1 GCA_030591195.1 Pseudomonadota bacterium | reverse complement strand
GACAGCTGGTAGCCGGGCCACTTGCCGGCGCTGTCGACGCAGCGCCAGGTCTCGGCCGGGACCCCGGCGCACGGGTCGCCGTTGTCGCCGGTCTGCCACTGGCTGCACAGCGTCGGGGTCGTCGCGGTGCAGGCCTGCTCGGTCTGCGGAGTCATCAGGCACTGCTTGGACGAGGGCGAAGCCGCCGAGCAGCCGCAGCGACCGGAGCTGCAGTCGGGGTTGCTCGAGCAGCTCTCGCCGGCCAGCTTCAGCCCGTCACCGCAGGCCTGGCTCATCACCGAGGCAGGCAGGCAGCGGCGCTGGCTGGTGCCGTAGCAGCCGCACTTGCCCGAGGTGCACTCGCCTTCGCCGCCGCAGGCCTGCCAGTCTGACTTCTGCGGGCAGACCTGCTCGTAGGACTCCTGCGGCAGGCAGCGAGAGGCGTTGCTGCCGTCGTAGCAGCCGCAGCGCAGCGAGAGGCACTCGTCGTCCTCGACGCAGGTCGCGTGGTCGCCCATCTTCACCGAGCAGGCCGCCGGGGCGACGCCCGAGGCGAGGCAGTACATCTTGTCCCCATTGGTCTGGTTGCAGCCGCAGTTGCCCGAGGTGCACTGGTGACCGGCGGTGCACTCGGCCCACAGCGGCTTCTGGCTCGAGGTCACCGCGCCGCACTGAGCCTGGGCGATGTTCGACGGCAGGCACTGCTTGGTCGCTGGCGAGCCCGACCAGCAACCGCAGCGGTTGCTCTTGCACTCGCTGACCGCGCCGCAGCTCTGGAAGTGGTCCTTGGTCGCCGCCTGGGGCGTCTCGCAGGGCAGCTTGGCGACGTGGGCCGCCAGGCAGGTCTGGGTTCCCCGGGTGCCCGACCAGCAGCCACACTTGCTCGACAAGCACTCGCTGTCCGCGCTGCACGGCTGCTGATCTGTCTTCTTGGCGACTGGCGCCTCGCACTTGCGCAGCCAGCCGTTGGTCGTCTGTGACGAACAGACCAGCGCGCCCTTACAGTGATCGTCGGCGCTGCAGCCACCTTGACTCTGGTCGCAGGGGCAGTTGACGGTGCAGTAGCCAGCGGCGAACAGCGCCACGCCCGGAGGCGGGCAGGTCGGCTGGGCCGGCGGTGGCGCGGGTGGCTGGGCCTGGGGTTGGGCGGGGTTCTGGGGCTGCTGGTACGGCTGTCCCACCTCATCGTTGGCCGGCGAGCAGCCGGTGATGCCGAGGAGCACCGACAGCACCGCCGCCGCACCCATCCAGCGTCTTGATTTTATTTGAAGTTGTCTTCTCATTTGGCCTCTCCCAGCCTGACCGCAATGCAACGGCGGTGCCAATCGGCGAGTGCTCGGCGTGCCGGGGTACAACATTCAGGATCCCGAGATCTTCGGTGGCAACCGGCCGTTGGGTGAACCGACGTCCGGCCAGAGGTGGAGCCGGGCCGGTGGCCACTTGGGCCAGCTTGGCCCAGGCGTTTGAGCCATGCCGGCTCTCGTTCGGGATCGCGTTACCTGACCCCCTTCAGAAGTCCCAGTCGTCGGTGCACTGCTGCTCGGTGATCAGCACCACCAGCGGGACCCGGAAGCGGTGCTCGAAGTAGAGCTCGCAGGCGGCCACGCTCTGGGGCTCGCGCCAGGCGGGATCGGCGCAGTCGATATCACCCGGGGCGAAGCCCATCCGTAGCAGCTTCGGCGTGGCGTTGTGGCAGGCGCCGACGCAGACCGTGTCCTGACAGCCCGAGCCGCCGAGTCCGAGGCAAGCGACGAAGACGGCGGTCACGGTGCAGGGGAGGCGCGTGGTGAAGGACATGCCCTTGATGCTAGAGCGCCGTCGGCTGGTTTACCTGGGCGAGTCCTCGGCCCGGGGTGAGCTGATCTTGACAACCAAGTGTCGACAGGCCGTCCGCCGGGTGGGCGCGCGCGAGCCAGATCTTGCTCGCGGTTTCGGTGGGCCGCGCGATCGGTCATAATCTATTCGCAATGACGAGGGCGCTGATCAAACGACCCAACCCCGGCGAGTCGCGTGGCCGCGGCGCGGTCTCGGCGGTGGCGAGCGGCGTGATTCCCGGGCTCGGCCAGCTGATCAACGGCGAGGGCGAAAAGGCGCTCGGCGTCTTTGCCGTGGCCACCGTGGCGGGGCTTGGCCTCTGGAGCGCGATCCCGCTGATCGGTCCGGTCGCTGGCCTGATCGCCGGCGGCACCTGGCTCTACGGCGTCGCCGACGGCTACTTCACCGGCAAGAAGAAGCGTCGGTGACAGCTCGCCGGCCGCTACCGCAGGCCGCTACCGCAGGCCGTAGCTCCGCCCCACGTCCACCAGCACCGCGTCGCCGCTGCTGGCCAGCCCACCTGGCAGTGGTAGCGCGTGGCCGGCGCGGCCCCTGGCTGCGGCTGGCAGCTGCTCCGGAGTGCCGGCCTCGCTGGCCTCGCTCCCCCCGCCCCCCTGGCCGCCGAGCCCCGAGGAGAGGCCCTGGCCGATCAGCGTCACCGCGCGAGGGTTGCTGACCTCGAACGACAGCACGTCCATCGGGCAGACGTCGATGCAGATGCCGCACTGGATGCAGGCCGAGTTCGAGTTGTCGAAGGGCTGTGCGTTCTTGGCGAAGGCCATCACGTCCACGCCGACCTGGCAGTACTTCGAGCACTGGGTGCAGCTGATGCACTTGTCGCTGGCGACGATCTTCAGCTTGCCGTACCACTTCGCCAGCAGGCCGTTGTAGGCCGCCAGCGGGCACCAGTAGCGGCACCAGACCTTGCCGCCGAACAGCGGGTAGAGCGCGATCGGGATCACCGCCACCAGCCAGAAGTCGACGAGGTAGCTGTAGGTCTTCCACCAGCCGTTGCCGCCGTCGGTGCGGTAGGCGCCGACGACGACCATCGCGACGATCAAGGCGGCGGCGGCGAGCGCCACGCCCTGAAACTCCCAGGCCCGCGAGCGCGGGCCCTTGGCCGCGAGGTGGCGCCAGCGGTCGCCGAGGGTCTCGGCCAGGCCGCCGCAGCCGCAGACCCAGGTGCAGAAACGCTTGCCGTGCCTGCGCGCGAGGATCGGGATCGCGACGAAGGTGCCGAGCAGCCCGCTGGTGATGAACAACCAGACGATCCAGCTCGGGTCGCCGGGGTACCACCAGAAGAAGGTGTTGAAGAACAGCGGGAAGGGCTGGTAGAGGCCCCAGGCACGCCAGGCGTACTTGACCGACAGGGCCTGCACGCCGACGACGTTGACGATCAGGAAGAAGCCCAGCTGAAACGAGATCAACGTCGCGTAGCGGTAGGTCTGGTAGCGCTTGTCGCGGGCCTTGCGCCGCCAGCGGATCAGCGCCTGGTAGCCGAAGATCAGCATCACCAGCGTGTAGAGCAGGCTGTAGAGGTAGCCCTGTTGGAAGCCCCGGTCGGCGCGCATGTCCGCCAGCGCCTCGGCCGAAAAGAGCCAGGAGAAGGGCAAGAGGGCGATCTCGAAGATCCCGCCGAGCACTCGATCGTAGCTCGTCGCTGCGATGAGATCCTCGAACGGCCAGGCGACGATCCCCTTGCCGTAGCTCTTGAGCGCGTAGAGCGAGTAGACCAAGACGAAGGCCCCCGCGAGGTAGAGCCAGCGGCGGGTGGTCCAGTCGGTGTTGAGCCGGACGCCGACCTGGCGCAGAAAGCGCGTCGGCAGCTCGGCGCCGATCATCTCGAAGACGACGTCGCAGGCGAGCTGCCGCTGCTCGCCCGACGCGAGGCGGACCCGGGCGGCGCCGTCGTCGTCGAAGCTTTCGACCCGCGAGCCGAGCAGGATCTCGAGCTTGCCCTCCGCCTCGAGCCCACGCACCGCGGCGATGTTGCGCTGCTTCGGATAGCTGAAAGCCTCGTCCACCGCCGAGAGGGTCACCCGGTTGGTCCCGCGGCTCGCCAGGGCGATCGCCGCCTCGCAGGCCACGTCCCCGCCGCCGACGATCAGGATCGTCCGCTCGTCGAAGTCGTCGGGGTCGAGCAACCGGTGGTGGATCCGCGACGCGTTGGCCTTTTCGCCCGGTACGCCGAGCTTGCGCGGGTTCCCTGCCTTGCCGAGGGCGAGCACCACCCGCCGGGCGCGGTAGGTCGCCGAGTCGGTCTTGACCGCGAACGCGCCCTCGCGGCCGCTGATCTGCTTGACCGGCTCCTGCTCGTGGAGCTCGAGCTGCTCGTCGGCGACCAGCTGCCGCCAGCGCTCGAGCAGCTGCTCCTTCTCGCACTCCTCGAACCAGACCCGGGACTTGCTCGGCACGTTGTCCGGCTCGGCGAAGAGCCACTTGCCCTTGGTCATCGTGACGAAGGTGTTGGCGAGGGCGGCCGCCTCGAGCGTCAGGTACCGCAACCCGCGATCCTTGGCCGCCACCGTGGCGGCGATGCCCGAGCTGCCGCTGCCGACGATCACCAGGTCGAGCAGCCCGTCGTCGGCGTCCTCCGGGCGGTCCTGCTCGAGCTGGGGTCCGATGCGCTCGATCAGCTCGTGGCCGGCGTTGAGCCCGAGCTTGACCAGCGGCGTGCCCGCGAGCTCGCCGATGGCATAGATGCCGCGGACGTTGGTCTCGCCGCTGTCCTCGTCGACCAGCGGCAGCACGGGGTAAGAGGGCTCGGGCCTCTTGTTGGCCACCAGCCGGCCAGCCCACTGTCTGGTCTGCTCCAGGATCATCGCCTTCCCTCGCTCGAGCCCGCGTTTGGTGCTCGCTCGAGGGGTAGTATGCGAACCGGGGCTATCAGTTACGCGAGGGGCGAAAATAGCGGCGCCGGAGGTTTGACCGCGGCGACACCTGGGATGCGACGCGCGGCCGTGAAGGTGAGTGGCGCGGGAGGTACCAAGTGAAGCCGATGCCGCACAGTGATCACAGGAACGACATTCGACGGTCTTCGGTCGCAGGGTGGCCCCCCACGAGTGTCAGGTGTGACGGTCACGCCCGAGATCGGCCATCCGGCGACGATTCACGACCACCAGGTCGTGCTTCTGCCTCGGATGTGGCATCCGGCGGCGATACGCGACCACCCGGTCGTGTTTGTCCTACGGATCCTTCATCTTCCAGGGCTGTGTGTCACTGAGG
>JAUVBO010000665.1 GCA_030591195.1 Pseudomonadota bacterium | reverse complement strand
CGCCGTCGTCGCGAGGGTGGAGCGTCACCCGGTGTCGCAGGTCGATGGCGACGTTGACGATCGCGCCGCCGACCTCGGCCGCGTACGGGTTGACGTCGGTGCCGCCGCCGTAGAGACAGATCCGCGTCGGCGCGCGAGCGACGATCGCTGTTCGAACCGGCCGAGGCCCCCTGGCCGTCATCGCTCGCCTCACGCCTCGCTCCGCGGTGCCCGTCAGGTGTCCCGGCGACGGCTGACCCGCAGCCCCTTCTCGGAGAAGAGCAGCTGCTCCATCACGTCGCACATCGAGTGAAACGCCGCCAGGTGCCCCTCTTGGATGAAGGTCACGTCGTCGGCCGGGACGCAGACGAGGATGTCGGCCAGGTCGCGCAGCTTGCCGCCCGTCCGGCCGGTGAAGGCGAGCGACTGGATCCCGCGGCTGCGGGTCAGCTCGAGCGCCCGTATCACGTTCGGCGAGTTGCCGCTGGTGCTGATCCCGATCACCAGGTCCTCGGGCTTCGCCAGCGCCTCGAGCTGCCGCGAGAAGACGTGCTCGTAGCCGAGATCGTTGGCCACCGCGCTCATCACCGAGCTGTCGGTGGTCAGCGCGTGGGCCGGCAGCGGCAGGCGGACCTCGAAGCCGTGGGTCGTCCGCAGCATGCAGAGCAACTCGCCAGCGATGTGCTGGGCGTCAGCCGCCGAGCCGCCGTTGCCGAAGGTGTAGACGATCCCGCCGCGCTTGAAGTAGGTGTCGACGATCGCCAGCGCCGCCGCCTCGATCGCGGCGAGGTTGACGCGCAGCATCGCCCGCTTGGTCTCGATGCTCTGGCGCAGGTGCGCCTGGATTCGCTGTCTAACCGTCGTCATCGATAGCCTGTAGCACCTTCTGCGCCTGGGCGTAGCGATCAGGCGAGCCGATGTCGATGTAGTCACCCACGGCAGGAAACGCGAACACCCGGTACTTCTCCCGCAGCAACACCGGGAAGAGGTCCCGCTCGAGGAAGGAGCGCTCGTGGGGGCGCACCAGCGGGAGGATCCGCGGGTTGAAGATGTACATCCCGGCGTTGGCGTGACCCTGGCGTGCTCGCGCCGCCTCTTCGTCTGGGCACTCCTCGAAGCGCCGCACCCGGCCGTTCTTCGCCGCCTGGATCAGCCCACCGCGGCCGTAGTAGCCGTCCGTGGTGACGATCGTCACGTCCGAGGAGTGCTGGTCGTGAAAGGCGCGCAGCTCGGCGACGTCGACGTCGATGAAGGTGTCGCCGTTGAGCACCAGGAAGTCGTCGGTCAGGTGGCGAGCCGCGTTGCGGATCGCGCCCGCCGTGCCGAGCGGACGCGGCTCCTCGGAGTATTTCAGCTTGACGCCGAGCGCGCGGCCGTTGCCGAAGCGCTCCCGGACGTAGCTCGCCAGGTAGCCGACACCGAGCACGATCTCGGAGATCCCCTGACCGCGGAGATAGAGGATCAGGTGCTCGAGGAACGGTCGTCCCTGGATCATCGCCAGCACCTTCGGCCGGCCGTGGACCACCTCGCGCAGGCGGGTGCCAAACCCGCCTGCCAGAATGAACGCCTTCATCGTCTCGTCACCGTTCGGTTACCTCTGCTGCCGGGGCTTCGCGGCCCCGGGCCCGGCCGAGAGCCAGCACCAGCCGGACCGAGACCGTCAGCGGCTCGAGGAAGTCCTTCGCCCGCAGCTTCGATTCCCCCTGCCGCCGGTCGACGAAGACGATCGGCACCTCCGTGACCCGCCAGCCCGCCTTGGCGATGCGGAACAGCTCCTCCATCGAGATCGCGATGCCGTCGGAGAGGAACTCGGGCCAGGGCAGCGACTCGAGCACCTCGCGCCGGTAGAGCTTGAAGCCGCTGCCGATGTCACGCACGCGCAGGCCGAGGATCGTCCGGAACACGGCGCTGGACGCCACGCTGACCTGCTTGCGGAGGAATGACCGATCCGCATCCTGGCCGCCCGGCACGAAGCGCGAGCCGACCACCACGTCGCAGTGGCGGATCTCCTCGAGGAACCGGTTGATGTAGCCCGGGTCGTGGGAAAAATCGGCGTCCATCTCGGCGACGTAGGCCGGCTCGAGGGCCAGCGCCTCGCGTATCCCGCGGATGCCAGCGCTTGCCCGTCCGAGCCGCCCCTCGCGGACCACGAGCTTGATCCGGTGGGGGTGCTGGCCCTGTAGCCCCTCGACGATCCCCGCCGTCCCGTCCGGTGAGCTGTCGTCGACCACCACCACACCGAGGTTGTCGTTGAGCGACATCAGCGCCTCGATCAGCCGGCCGATGTTCCCCGCCTCGTTGTAGGTCGGGATCATCACCACGGTCTGCAGCCGGTCCCCGGCGGTGGCCTCGATGGTCATCGGCACCTCATCCTCTCGCTCCCCATTTAGCACGATCCAGCGCCGAGATCAGCGCCCCGCGCCGCCTCAGCGCATTCGCAGCCGCAGCCGCACCTTGGTTGTCAGGTTCGGACGGATCATCACCTTCACCGACTGGGACTCGGCCTTCGGGTTGACCAGCCGCAAGCGGTGGAGCCCGGCCGGCAGCGGAACCCGATGCAGCGGCGTGTCGCCGAGCGAGCGGGAGCCGAGGTAAACCCTCGACCACGGGATGGTGCTCACCGAGACGTAGCCGGTGCCGGTGGTCGGCGGAGGCGTGATCCTCCGCGCCGTCTTTGGCGTCGGCCTGACCCGGCGACGGGTCTTGTGGGAGCGCACCTTCGCCTGCCGCGATTGCCTGAGGCTCACGACCTGGGCGCTGGTAGCCCGCTTGAGACGGAAGTTGTGCCGCACGGCGCCACCGAGTGGAACCACGACGGTGGCGGTCATCTCCTCGTAGCCGGGGTGGGAGACGGTGATCGTGTGCAGCCCGGCGCCAAGGATCGCCGAGATCGGGGTTCGGCCGGTGAGGGGTTGACCGTCGAGGGTCACGGCTGCGCGACGCGGGTGGCTGGTGATCCTCAGCTTCCCCTGGGTCGCCAGGGGCGGCGCCCCTGGGTCGCCCCCGTAGTCCGGCGTCGACGCCGTGGCGCCAGCGTCGCTCGCCGCGTCGACCCCCCCGTCGGGCGCCACGCCCGCCGCCACGCCCGCCGCCACGCCCGCCGCCACGCCCCCCCGCGCCACGCCCCGCGCCACGCCGATGTCGTTCGCCAGGGCCGCCACCCCGCTGTCGGCCCAGGGCCGGCCCGCGTCGCTGTCGGCGAGCCAGTAGCCGCCGAGACCACCGGCTGCCGCCAGCAGCACCAGCGCGCCGATCAAGGCCAGCTCCCGGCGCCCCCGGGGTCGCGCCGCGTCGGTCGACACCCCGACGTCCTGTGCCGCCTGCCGCGCCCCCCCCGACGGATTGCGCAGGTCAGCACGGGTGTCAGCCAACTCGAGGGGCGCGCCGCTCATCGTGTCGAGCTGGGTCAGGCTGGCGGTCTCGCTGGAGAAGAGCCCGGCGTCCGCCAGCCGTTGCGGGGCGCTGTGCATCGACCTCGGCCCGGTGTGGGTGGGGGGCTGCCCGGGGTGCCGTGACCCATCTGCCTGGGCCGAACCAGCACGAGAGGGACCGGTGCGCCCCGGCGCGGCGATCAGCGTCGGCTGGCTGGCGAGGCTGTCCTCGAGCATCGGG
>JAUVBO010000673.1 GCA_030591195.1 Pseudomonadota bacterium | reverse complement strand
ACCGACGCGGCGGCCCACTGGGTGCTGGCCGCGGCGGCGCGCGAGGATCGCCTCGGCGAGCTGATGCAGCCGTTCGTGCACCAGCGGGTTCGGCGAGGGGGCTGGGTCGACGCGGCGGAGGTGATGCGCGAGGCGAGGCTGCTGCTCTACGCCGGTCGCCCGCAGGAGGCCGACGGCGCCATCGCCCTGGCGGTCAGGCGTAGCGTTGCCTACGACGAAGGTCTCGCCGAGCGCTCCCTCGCCCGCCTGTTCGGTTCCGCGGCGCCGCCCGAGGCCCTGGCGCTGCTCTCGCCGGCCGCCGCCGGGCGCTACGTCACCGAGACGCTGGCCGACGCGCTGCGCCTGCTCCTGCCCGTGGGCCGGGGGGCGCTGGCGCTGCTGCGGCAGCTGCCGGTCGCGCAGCGTCAGCCGCTGCTGCTGGACGCGGCGGTGGTCTCGATGCTGCAAGGAGAGGTCGGGGCCTGCCGGGACCTCGTCGCACCGGAGGCGAGCGGGGACCAGCCCCAGCAGGTCGAGCCCCAGGTCGCGTCCCCGGTCGAAGAGCGCGTGGCCGCGGCCCTGGCGGCGGTGGTCGAGGGCGACTTCGAGGGCGCGCGTCGCGCCGCCGAGGGAGCCGTCGCCGCCAGCCGGGGCCCCAGGGGCAAGCGCCAGCCGCGCATCGACGGGCGGGCTGGCGCGCTGCTGACGCTGCTGCTGCTGACCGATGACGCGGCCGATCGTCGGCTGCTCGGCTCGGCGCTGCTCGGGCGTCGTCGGCGGGCTGCGGATCACAGCCCGGACAGCTCGCCGTTGCTGGCCCTCGAGGCCTTCCTTCACGAGCAGCGAACGCCGATTCACGTCAACCCTCCCTGGTACTTCGACCCCGCGCGCGAGGTGCCCTGGCTCGACACGCTGCTCTGGTCGCTGGTCGGGGCGTGGACGACCCCGGTCGCCTCGCGCAAGAAGCGTTCGTCTCCTGACACGATCGACCGGGTAATCCGTATCGCCGAGCGCGGCGGCTACGACTGGCTCGCGGCTCAGCTCTCGAGCGCTCGCGCCGCCCGCGTCGACGGGCGCGAGCCCGCGCCAAGCGCCCTGGCGCGGCTCTATCGTCCGCGGGCCGACTGGGAGCGATCGCTCGACGCGCTGGCCGCCGTCGGGGCCCTTGCGGCTCCCGCGACCGCGGTCGCGGCCAAGCCGGGTGACCGTCGCGAGCAGCGCCTGGTCTGGCGCCTGGCACTCGCCGATGAGCTAGACGTCTTCGACAGCCTTGGCCTCCTCGACCCGTACGGCGACAAGACCTGCGCGCTCGCGCTCGAGCCGCGACGGCAGAAGCGCTGCGCCAAGGGATGGACCCGCGGCAGCCGGGTCAGCCTCGCCTCGCTTCGCGACGCCCTCAGCGGCGACGCCGGGCTCTCCGAGGAGGATCGGCGGCTCTGCGCCCACATCGGGACGCCGCAGCATGGCCGCCGCTTGGCCTTCGACGAGGCGACGCCGCTGGCGCTGGTCGGCCACCCTCGCTTGTTCTGGGCCGACGACGGCGGGGCCGCCGAGGTCCTACGCGCCGAGCCGACGCTGCTCGTCGAGCGCACCGGCCAGCGCCTGCATGTCTGGCTGCGCCCGCAGAGCGGGCACCTCGGTGAGCGGGTCTGCTGCGAGCGGGAGGGCGACCGGCTGCTGGTCTACAGCCTCGACGACAAGCACCACGCCCTGGCGCGGGCCGTGGGCGATGGGCTCGACCTGCCAGCCGAGGCCGAGCCGCGGCTGCGGCGGACGCTGGGCGCGCTGGCCGGCGTGGCGGCGGTGGAGTCGGCGGTGGAGATCGCCGGGGCGCGGGTCGAGCAGGCCGCCGCCGATCCGCGACCCGTGCTGCAGCTCTTCCGCGCCCGACCCGGGCTGCGGCTGCGGCTGGTGGTCTGCCCGCTCGGCCTCGACGGGCCGGCGCTGACGCCGGGGCAGGGGCCGGCGACGATGATCGCCAGCGTCGCCGGCCGGCGGCTGCAGGCCGAGCGCGACGTGGCCGCCGAGCGGCGGCTGGCCGACGCGCTCGCCGGGCGCTGTCCGACCCTCGCGCAGCTTCCTGGGTCTGGCAGCGAGGCCGGCGAGGCCCGGATCGATGACCTCGAGAGCTGCTACGAGCTGCTCGCCGAGCTGGCGCGGCTCACTGACGAGGACGTCGTCGTCGCCTGGCCCGACGGCCAGCCCCTCGGCGTGGTCGCCGAGCGCGACGTCTGCGACCTGCGCCTGCAGCTCTCGAGCGGGGCCGACTGGTTTAGGGCCAGCGGCGAGCTGCCGGTGGACGAGTCGCAGACCCTCGAGCTGCAGGCCCTGCTCGAGGCGCTCGAGGGCGTGCCCGGCCGCTTCATCGAGCTCGACGGCGGCCGGCTGCTCGCGCTGACCGAGCGCCTGCGGCGGCGGCTCGAACAGCTCGCCGCGCTCGCCAGGCGACGGCGCGGCAAGCTCGAGCTCCACCCGCTGGCGGCCCTGACCCTCGAGGGCTGGGCCGCCGAGCTGACCGGACTCGAGGCCGACGCGTCGGCCAGCGCCCGGCTCGACCGCGTGCGTGAGGCCCAGGTGCTCGAGCCGGTCGTGCCCTCGACGCTGCGGGCCGAGCTGCGCGACTACCAGCGCGAGGGCTTCGCCTGGCTCTGTCGCCTGGCCCACTGGGGCGGCGGCGCCTGCCTCGCCGACGACATGGGGCTCGGCAAGACGATCCAGGTGCTGGCGCTGATGCTCCACCGGGCCGAGAGCGGCCCGGCGCTGGTGGTGGCGCCGACCTCGGTCTGCGCCGGCTGGATCGAGCAAGCGCGCCGCTTCGCGCCGACGCTGCAGGTCTGCCGCTACGGCGACGGTGACCGGACGCGGACGCTCGCCGGGCTAGGGCGCTACAGCCTGCTCGTCTGCTCCTACGGCCTGCTCGTGCGCGACGCCGACGCCCTGGCCGGCGTGCGCTTCTGCACCGCCGTGCTCGACGAGGCCCAGGCGATCAAGAACGCCACCACCCAGCGCGCGCGGGCCGCGATGCGCCTGCGGGCCGACCAGCGCCTGGTGACCACCGGCACGCCGGTGGAGAACCACCTCGGCGAGCTCTGGAGCCAGATCAACTTCTGCAACCCGGGGCTGCTCGGCAGCGTGCGCCAGTTCGAGCAGCGCTACGCGCGGCCGATCCAGCGCGACGGCGACCGGGCCACGGCGCAGCAGCTGCGCCGGCTGCTGCGACCCTTCATCCTGCGGCGGACCAAGTCCCAGGTGCTCGAGGAGCTGCCGCCGAAGACCGAGATCACCCTCCGCGTGCGGCCGACGCCGGGCGAGTTCGCCCTCTACGAGGGGCTGCGCCGCCAGGCGCTCGCCCGCCTGAAGGACCGCGACGCCGGACCCCAGCAGCGGATGCACCTGTTCGCCGAGCTGATGAAGCTGCGGCGGGCGGCCTGCCACCCGCGCCTGGTGCTCGGCGACGCTGCCGTCGGCGACAGCGCGCTCGAGGGGGCGAAGCTCGAGGCCTTCGAGGGGCTGGTCGACGAGCTGCGGGCTGGTGGACACAAGGCGCTGGTCTTCAGCCAGTT
>JAUVBO010000222.1 GCA_030591195.1 Pseudomonadota bacterium | reverse complement strand
TTCGGGCTGATCGAGTAACTGATCACCGGCTCGGGCAGCTCGATCTGCGGGAAGATCACCTCGGCGCCGTCCTCGCAGAGGGTGTGGCCGGTCTTGGTCTCCTTGAGCTTGGCCAGCCCGACGATCTCACCGGCCACCGCCGACTCGAGCGACTCGCGCTTCTTGCCGACCACGCCGTAGACCTGGCCGACGCGCTCCTTCGACCGCTTGTTGGCGTTGAGCACCGTGGCGTCCGAGGCGAGCGTCCCCGAGACCACCCGCAGCAGGGCGATCTTGCCGATGTCCGCGCTGATCATCTTGAACACCTGGGCCGAGACCTGGGGGTCGTCGGCCTTGCGCTCGACGTCGTCGCCCCTCAGATCCTTGCCCTGGCGCGGGGGCCGCTGCAGCGGCGAGGGGAACGAGTTGGCGATCAGGTCCATCACCAACTGCACGCCGATGTTGCGGGTCGCCGAGCCGCAGAGCACCGGGACGATCGTGCCGGCGAGGATCGCCTTGCTCAGCCCCTGGTGGATCTCCTCCTCGGACAGCTCCATCGTCTCGAGGAACTTCTCGAGCAGCTCGTCGTCGCTCGAGGCGATGCCCTCGATCAGCTGCTCGCGGGCGGCGCTCGCCTGGTCGGCCAGATCCGCCGGCACCTCACCAGCCTTCAGCTCGCGTCCGTCGCCCTCGAAGGTGTAGGCCTTGAGCTCGAGCAGATCGACCACGCCCGACAGGGACTGCTCCTGGCCGATCGGGATCTGCAGCGGCACGGCCTGCGACGACAGGACCTCCTGCACCTCGGCCAGGGCCTTGTCGAAGTCGGCGCGCTCGCGGTCGAGCTTGTTGATGAACACTGCCCGCGGCAGGCCGTGCTCCTCGGTGGCCTTCCAGGCGCGCTCGGTGCCGACCTGCACGCCGTCGGGCGCGCTAACCACCACCAGCGCCGCGTCCACCGCGGTCAGGCCAAGCTGCAGGTCAGCGGCGAAGTTGCCGTCGCCCGGCGTGTCGACGAAGTTGATCTTGCGCTTCTTCCAGTCGCAGTAGCCCACCGCACACTGAACGCTCGACTTGCGCTTCATTGCCTCGGGGTCGGTGTCGAGGTGGGAGCTCTCGTCATCGACCTTGCCCAGGCGCGTGGTGGCCTGCGCGTCGAAGAGGATGGCTTCGGCGAGGGAAGTCTTGCCGCACTTGCCGTGTCCGACGAGCGCCAGGGTCCTAATGTCTTTGGGTTCGTACTTTTTCATCGAAGCTACCTGTCTGGTCACGGTCGGCCCGGCGGTTCACCGGACGGTAGGATGGGTGTTGCTAACGCAAAAAGCACTCGGTGGTCAAGGGCGATTCCGTTGAAATATCAACTGCAAACCGACGAGGGTCAGCATCTCGTCGACCTCTTCGATGGTCGAGGATGCCTCGGCGATCAGCCGGGCCAGACCGCCGGTGGCAACGATCTTGGCCGGGTGCCCCAGCTCTTCGAGCATCCGGGTGACCATGCCGTCGACGAGGCCGACGTAGCCGTAGTAGAGGCCCGACTGCATCGCGCCCACCGTGTCGCGCCCAACCACCCGGGATGGCCGGCTGATCTCAACCCGGGGCAGCTTGGCCGCGTGGTGATAGAGCGCGTCGGCGCTGATGATCACTCCGGGGCAGATCGTCCCGCCGAGGTACTCGCCCCGCGGGCTGATGCAATCGAAGGTCGTTGCGGTCCCGAAATCCACAACGATCACCGAGTCCTGGTGCTTTTCGTACGCCGCCTCGGCGTTGACGATCCGGTCGGCACCCACCTCCTTCGGATTCTCCGAGAGGATCGGCATTCCGGTGCGGATCCCTCGCCCGACGACCAGCGGCTCGAGCCCGAACCGCTCGGCCAGCGCCTCCTTGAGCGGGCGGACCGTGGCCGGCACCACCGACGAGATGATGCTGTGGTCCAGGGCACCGATCGGGTCTGCAGCAGGCTCCTTCGGCAGCGACAGCAGCTGCCGCAGGGTGATCGCGTACTCGTCGGCCGTCCGGTTCTCCACCGTGGCGAGACGCCAGTGAAAAAGCAGGCGCTCGCCGTCGAAGATGCCGATCACCGTGTTGGTGTTGCCGATGTCGATCGCCAGCAGCATGGGTCACTCCCCCTACGGTTCGTGGAGCCTTATCGCGGTGTGGGTAGCTTGGCAAGCGCCGGCCGGGGTTTACGGGTTTACCCCGAGGCCAGCGGCCGAGTATGTTCGACGCCATGAGAGCCGCCCGCACCGTCCAGCGCCGCGCATGGATCTACCCGATGCTCCTGCTCGGGGGCACGGCGCTGGCCTGGTTCGCCGTGCTGCTGCTGCTGCAACGGCTGCTCTCGGCCCCCGGTGAGGCCGCCTTCTGGCACGCGATATCGTCCTACCGCACCGAGGACGTCCAAGCAGCCCTCGGCAACCTGCCCGAGGTAGTGGTGGCGATCCTCGGTATCGCGATCACCGTCGTCTCGATCATCGTCCAGCTCTCGGCGACCCGCTACACCCCGCGGGTGACCGAGATGTTCTTCCGCGACCGCACCAACCTGCTGGTGCTCGGGTTCTTCGTCGTCACCTCGATCCACTGTATCTGGGCGACCTTCATCGTTCACGGCAGCTTCACGCCGCACATCCTGATCGCCACCACGGTGGCGATGATGACCGGCGCGATCCTGGTGCTGATCCCCTATTTCGTCTATGTATTCGCCTTCCTCGACCCAGAGCGGGTGGTGGCGCGCCTGCAGGACCAAGCCTTCGACGAGGCGGTGGTACCGAGGACGGGCGTGCTGGTCGAGACCCGCCAGCGCGGTGTGCTCGAGGGGATCGAGCAGCTGGCCGACGTCGCCGTCAACTCGGTGTCGAACAAGGACCGGATCATCGCCGCCCGCAGCGTCGACGCGTTGCGCGACCTGGCCACCAGCTACGTCGAGAGCAAGCAGGACCTGCCCGACGACTGGTTCAAGATCGGTCCGGCCCTGAGACAGAACCCGGACTTCACGGTGATGGCCGAGCAGAAGATCGCCGAGCACACCGCGGGGCGCACCTGGCTCGAGTTCAAGGTTCTGCGCCAGTACCAGACGATCTTCAACGAGAGCCTCAACCGGATGCGCGACATCAGCCAGCTGGTCGCGATCGACACCCGGTACATCGGCGAGGCCGCCATTGCCCAGCGCGATCAGCAGGTGGTCCGGCTGACGGTGAAGTTCTTCAACACCTATATCCGGTCGACGATCAACGCCCGTGACGTGCGCAGCGCATACAACGTACTACATCAGTATCGACAGCTATCGGAGATGGTGCTGCGGACCGGCTGGGACCAACTCGCCGGCGAGCTAGCCACCTATTTCAAATATTACGGACAGACCGCCAACGCGGTGGGGTTGGCGTTCGTGACCGAGACAGCGGCGTACGACCTGTGCCGGCTCTGCGAGGTGGCCCATGAGGTCAAGTCGACCGAGGAAGCGGTGCTGCTCGGTACGTTCCTCGATGTCGACAAGATCCCGGAGACCGAAGCCGAGGAGCGGTCGCTGCGGGGAGTCCGCAAGGCCCAGATCAAGCTGGCGACGTACTACTTGCACGAGGGAGCCGAGGACCAGGCTCGCCGGATCTGGGCCGACATGGAGCACGAGCGACCCGAGCGGCTGGTCAGTATCCGCGAGGAGCTGCTGGCCGTTGAAAACGAAGATTTCTGGGAGATCATCGACCGGGGACACAACTTCGACTACCTCGAGCCAGCGCGACGAGATCAACTTCACCGATTTTACTCGTGGTTTCCTGGGACACTGGTCCCCGAGACTACGGGCGGATCCGTCCCCGGCTCCGCCGATTCCTGATGGGCGGCTAGGCGAATCCAGCACCGCCAGATCAGGACAAGATGGTATTGCGTGGCCGCAGCCCCAAACGTACAATATATCGAATCAAGTTCACGACACGCGGGACAGGCACCTGTTGGCCGCGCCGCGATGCGCACGGCCTGCTATCATGGCTGGCGGCAACCGCGGCCTGACCGGACAAGGAAATAGGACTGGATGGAGTACAATCTCCACGAAGAGGCATCCCGGGTCCTCGTAGTGGATGACGAGAAGGTCATCCGAGAAATTCTCAGCGATTTTCTTACGATGGAAGGGTTCCTCGTACGAACGGTGGACGACGGCGACGCCGCCCTCGCCGAGCTACAACGTCGCTCCTACAATCTCGTGATCAGCGATCTCAAGATGCCCAACATGGGTGGGCTCGAGCTGCTGAGCAAGATCAACGAGCACAACCTCAACGTCCTGACCGTGATCATGACCGGCTTCGGCACGGTGGAGACCGCGATCGAGGCGATGAAGCGGGGCGCCTACGACTACATCCTCAAGCCGTTCAAGGTCGAGGAGGTGGTCCACATCGTCCAGCGCGGCCTCGACCACCAGCGCCTGCAGCTGGAGAACATCCGGCTGAAGGAGGCGCTGAGCCTCTACAAGATCTCCGAGGCGATCAGCCAGAGCCTCCACCTCGATCAGGTGCTCGAGCTAGTGATCGACGCAGCCATCGAGCACATGAACGCCGACGTCGTGACGCTGCTGCTCGAGGAGGAGGAGGACACCGAGATCTTCACCGAGCGAATCCGCCGCTCGAAGCTCGAGGACGAGGATCTGGTCGGTGAGCTCAGCATCGAGGGGGTGCTGCGCTACTTCCGCGAGGACCGACCGCTGCTGGCCCACGGCGTCAAGAACCACTTCTTCTTCAAGCGGCCGCCGAGATCACGCCGCATCGTCTCGTTCTGCGCGATCGCGCTGACCGTCCGCCACCGGGTGGTGGGCATGCTCAACGCCTACTCCTACACCCGCGGATACAAGTTCACCGAGGGCCAGCGCAAGATGCTGGCGATCCTCGGTAGCCGCGCCGCGGTGAGCATCGAGAACGCCCGGCTCTACGAGAACCTGCTCTCGTCGAACCGCGACCTCGAGCGGGCCAACGAGAGCCTGGAGGAAAACTTCCGCCAGTCGATCGTCGGCTTCGCCAACGCTATCGAGGAGAGCGACCGGTACACCCGTGGCCACTCCGAGCGCGTGTCGCTCTACTCGCAGATGATCGCCGAGGGCATGGGCCTCGAGCAGCGCAAGGTGGACCAGATCGGCATGGCTGCCCGGGTCCACGACATCGGCAAGATCGGCATTCCCTACGACAAGCTGAACAAGCCGGGCAAGCTGACCGACGAGGAGTTTGCGCTGCTGCGGACCCACCCCGACAAGGGGAGGCGGATCCTCGAGCCGGTGCCGTTCCTCAGCGAGCTGCTCTCCGGCGTCCACTGCCATCACGAGCGCTTCGACGGCCGGGGCTATCCCCAGGGGCTCAAGGGCGACGCGATCCCGCTGGACGGCCGGATCATTGCCGTGGCCGACTCCTACGACGCGATGACCTCCCACCGCGCCTACCGCAAGGCCATGGCCCACGAGCAAGCGATCGAGGAGATCAAGCGCTGCACCGGCAGCCAGTTCGATCCCGAGATCGCCCCGGTGTTCATCGACGTCATCGAGCGCCGCAAGCGCAACAAGCAGTCCCTTGACCCCGACATTGTTGAAGCCATCGGCTGAGAGCTTCCACACGAAGTCAGGACCGACAAGATCAGGACCGAGCCGGCGCGCCACAAGCCGCCACCTGAAAGCCGCCGCGCCCCGCTGAAATCGGTTGACAGACAGGGACCTACGAGGTAAGCAAACCTGTTGTTTCCTCCACAATCTCAGACGCTTATCGTCTG
Source organism: Pseudomonadota bacterium (assembly GCA_030591195.1). The sequence continues at coordinate 176 of JAUVBO010000222.1, read as the reverse complement.
TAACCCAGCAGCGGTATCGTGATGACCGATCCGACGGGCCAGACCCTACCAACGACCATCGAAGACGAGATGCGCTCCTCGTTCATGGACTATGCCATGAGCGTGATCATCTCCCGCGCGCTGCCCAACGTCCGTGACGGGCTCAAGCCGGTGCACCGCCGCATCCTCTACGCGAT
>JAUVBO010000607.1 GCA_030591195.1 Pseudomonadota bacterium | reverse complement strand
GGGGAGGAGGGGGAAGGGGCCCAGGTGCTAGGCCCGGCGGGTGATCACGCAGTTGCGCCCCTTGGCCTTGGCCTGGTAGAGCGCCTCGTCGGCGGCCTTGACCATCCCGTTGGCGTCGTCGATCGAGGGCATCGGGATCGCCACCACACCGATGCTGGTCGTGATCTGGAGCGGGTTGCCATCGATGACGTGGGAGGAAGCCGCCGTCGCGTGCCGGATCCGCTCGGCGAGCACCGATGCCTTCATCGCGTCGGTGTTGCGGCAGATGATGGCGAACTCCTCGCCGCCGTAGCGGATCAGCACGTCCTCGCCGCGGACCGTCTGGCCGAGGAGCTTGCTGAACTCGATCAGCACCTGATCGCCCACCGGGTGGCCGAAGGCGTCGTTGATCCGCTTGAAGTGATCGAGGTCGACCATCAGCAGCGCCAGCGGCTTGGCGTGTCGCTTGGAGAAGGCCAGCTCACTCTCGAGGCGCTCGTCGAAGTATCGCCGATTGAACAGACCCGTGAGTCCGTCGCGGAGCGCCACGTCGTACATCTTCTGCGCGTAGTCGGTCTCGAGCGCGTCGGTGAAGCTGAACTTGAGCACGGTCTGGGCGCCGACCTGAACCTTGTCGCCGTCGGCGAGCAGCACTGGGCCGTCGATCAGCTGGGCGTTGGCGTAGGTGCCGTTGCGGCTGCCGACATCGAGTAGCTCGTACTGGCCTTCGGTGGTGCGCCGGAGCATCGCGTGGCTCCGGGAGATCCCGGCGTCCAGCAGCTGGATGTGAGCGTTCGTCTCGCGGCCGATGGTGGCGATCTCGCCGAGCTGATAGACGCGGCCGACGTTGGCGCCACTGAGGACGATCAGGCAGGCCGTCTGCTCGTCGGATCTGGCGTGCGCGACGGGGACGGTGGTGACCGTCACCTGCTCGCTGTCGTAAATGCGGCGGGCCATGCTCTTGACACCATAATCCTAGAGCACCGGACGTCAAGTCGCCACTAGGTCAGGCGAGCGAGAGCACCCGATGCGGCCGGGAGAGCATCCCGGTGTAGGCCTCGACGATCCGCTCGGCGTCGAGCTGGCACTCGGCGCGCAGGTGGGCGACGTCGCCGTGGCTGATGAAGCGATCGGGCACGCCCAGCCGTCGCAGGTTCGGCTGGAGCCCGTGCTGCTCGCAGAGCTCGAGCAGCGCCGAGCCGAAGCCTCCGGCGAGGCAACCCTCCTCGATCGAGATCACGGCCTTGGCCCGCTTGATCCGGTCGAGCAGCAACGCCTCGTCCAGCGGCTTGACGAAGCGGGCGTCGATCACCGAACAGGCCACCTCGGCGGCGGCCAGCTGGTCGGCGGCCTCCAGCGCGGCGTAGGCCAGCGGACCGACGGCGATCAGCAGCAGCTCGTCACCGGCGTCTCGTAGCAGCTCGGAGGTCGCCCAGGGCAGCACCCGGGTCGGCCCGTCGAGGGGCACGCCGGCGCCCGCGCCGCGCGGGTAGCGGACGGCCACCGGCCGGTTGGCGTCCAACGCCGTGGCCAGCGCGTGGCGCAGTTGGTCCTCGTCCCGCGGCGCGATCAGCGAAATGTTGGGGATCATGCGCATGTAGGCCAGGTCAAAGACGCCGTGGTGGGTCGGCCCGTCGTCACCCACCAGGCCGGCCCGGTCAAGGCAGAAGGTCACCGGCAGGTCCTGCAGGCAGACGTCGTGCAGGATCTGGTCGTAGGCGCGCTGGCAGAAGCTCGAGTAGATCGCGCACACCGGACGGAAGCCCTCGCACGCGAGCCCGGCGGCGAAGGTCACCGCGTGAGCCTCGGCGATGCCGACGTCGTAGAACCGACCGGGGTAGCGGGCGGCGAACTCGCTGAGCCCCGTCCCCTGGGTCATCGCCGCGGTGATCGCGACGATCCGTGGATCGCTGGCGGCGAGCTCGCAGAGGGTCTTGCCGAAGACCGAGGTGTAGCTCGGCGGGTGGGGCGCGGTGGGCAGGGGCTTGCCGCTGCGAGGATCGAACGGTCCCACGCCGTGGAAGCGCTCCAGGTCGTCCTCGACCCCGGGGACCCCCTCGCCCTTGCGGGTCTTGGCGTGGACCACTACCGGCTTGCCGAGGCGCCGCGCGTTGCGCAGGGTCTCGACCAGCGCCTCCAGGTCGTGGCCGTCGATCGGGCCGATGTACTCGAAGCCCATCCCCTCGAACAGCACGCCGGGGCTGAGCAGCACGTTCTTCGTCGCGTCCATCACCCGCTCGACGACGCGGATCGCCTCCTGGCCTGGCCCCTCGAACGAGGCGAGCAGCGAGCGGACTCGGCGCCGCCAGCGCGTCAGGGTCGCGCCGGTGAGCTTGCGGCTGAACCACTCCGAGAGGGCACCGACGTTGGGGCTGATCGACATCCCGTTGTCGTTGAGCACCACCACCAGATCGCGCTTCAGCGCGCCGGCGCAGTTCAGCGCCTCGAAGGCGAGGCCGCCGGTGAGGCCACCGTCGCCGATCAACGCCACCACCTTGCCCTTGCCGTGCTTGAGGCGCAGACCCTCGCGGACGCCGAGGGCCGCCGACAGCGAGGTCGAGGCATGGCCGGCGCCGAAGATGTCGTGCGGGCTCTCGCTGCGCTTGAGGAAGCCCGACAGGCCGCCCTGCTGCTTGATCGAGGGGAAGCGGTCACGACGCCCGGTGAGGATCTTGTGGGCGTGGGCCTGGTGTCCGACGTCCCAGATGAGCCGGTCCTTCGGCGACTCGAAGACGTAGTGTAGCGCCACGGTCAGCTCCACCACCCCCATCGCCGCGCCGAGGTGGCCGCCGTTGCGGCTGATCGTCGCCAGGATCATCTGCCGCAGCTCGGCGGCGACCTGCGGAAGCTCCGAGGGGGGGAGCCGGCGCAGGTCATCGGGGCTGTCGATCCGGGGCAGCAAGCGCATGGTGGTCACTGGCGTCTCCATCGGTTCGACATCATCTTCACGCTCGAGCCTCGTTGGCCCGCTGCTCGACCACCTCGGCGAGGGCCGCCAGCGGTGCCCCGGACTGGCCGAAGGTCGCGGCCGCTTGGCGAGCCCGACGGGAGAGCTCCAGCGCTCGGCCCAGGGCCCGGTCGCGGTGTTGCGAAAACTCGCTGTCGCGCAGGTCATCGGTGTGCTGGAAGGCGAGGCCGAGGTCACGCCCGAGGGCGCCGAGCCGCTCGACTTGATCCTCGTCACCGCCGCCGATCACCGCTCCGATGGTCGTGCTGGCGGCGAACAGCGCCGCGGTCTTGCCCAGGTGGCAGCGCTCGAGGGTCTCGAAGTCGGGCTCCCGGTGCTTGAGTTCGAGATCGAGCGCTTGGCCGCCCACCATTCCCTTTGGGTGCGGTCCAGCGGCCCGGGCCAGCTCGAGGGTCGCGCGGGCCACCGCGGTCGGGCTGGTGGCCGCGGCCTCGCCGGCCAGGGTCTCGAAGGCGAGAGCCAGCAGGCCGTCGCCGGCGAGGATCGCCGTCGCCTCGCCGAAGGCGCGGTGGATCGCTGGCATGCCGCGCCGCGTGTCGTCGTCGTCCATCGCCGGCAGGTCGTCGTGCACCAGCGAGAAGGCGTGGACCAGCTCTACGGCGCAGGCGGGGCCGATGGCCTGGGCGCGGGTGCCACCGACAGCCTCGCAGCCGGCGACCACCAGGCCGGGGCGAAGCCGCTTACCCCCAGCCAGCACTGCCTGGCGCATCGCCCGGCGCAGGCCCAGCGGGTCGTCGCTCCCCGCCGCCGCATGCTCGAGGTGGGGCGACGGGCGCAGTCGCTGGTCAAGGCTCTCATCGACCCTCGCGCGGATATCATCGAGGTAGCTGGTCAGGTCGAAGCTC
>JAUVBO010000235.1 GCA_030591195.1 Pseudomonadota bacterium | reverse complement strand
CGCGCGGGCGTCGGCCACCAGCTCGGCGAGGCGAGCGCGCTCGGAGAGCTCGCGAGGCTGGTAGCGCAGGGTGGCGTAGCCGCCCGCTGCCAGGTGTGCCGCGAGCCGGGCATAGAGGGGGGAGGCGGGCAGTCGGAGGTGGGGGCGGTCGCGGTCGAGCGCCTCAGGGGGGTTGACCAGCAGCACCGCGGGGGAGAGCCCGGGTGGCTTGTCGGTCGGTCGGGTCACCGTGGCGGCGAGGGTCGTGCCGTCGCTCGACGTCAGCGCAACCGTGGTCTCGGCGGCGAGCGGGGGCGGGGCCGCAGTCAGCTCGCTCGTCGGCGGCGGCAGCGGCAGGTTGCTGTCGCGGGGCATGCCGTCGTCCAGCCGCCAGCTGAGCCCGATCGCGGCGAGCTCGATCTGCTGGGGGACCCCGTCGCGGTAGCTGACGCGCACGTCCAGGTCGAGTAACTCGAGGGTCGTCTCGCCGGCGCCATCGGCGCTGACTGTGCCGCGAACCCGGGTGGTGGAGACGCTCCCTGGCGCGGGCCAGAAGACCTCGATCTCGCGCTCGGCGGGGTCGCCCGCCGTGGGGGCGCTGGCGAACCGCTCGAGCAGGATCAGGTAGCTCGCCGGTGACAGCGCGCCGGGTGTCCAGCCGGGATACTCGAAGCCCCCTGGCATCGGCACTGGCGACCGGGATCCCTGGTAGCTCAGCGCGCGCGAGAAGCGGCGGTCGAGTCGTTGAAGCAGCGCCGAGCCCTGCCCGTCCGCGGCGAAGGTCGCCCGGGTCTGACGACGGCGGACCACGCTGCCCTGGGAGATGATCTGATCGATCTTCACCTCGAGGAGATCGAGGCTGCCCCCGGCGAGGAGCCAGTCCTGGCGCCAGGAGCCAGCGAGCCCGTGAAGCGGCAGGTGGTAGCGCAACCCCTCGACTAGCCGGCCGGCGGGCAGCTGAGTCAGATCGACGGTCGCATGCCCCACCACCAGCTCGGGCTGCACCATCGAGACCAGCCGGTAGGTCAGGTAGGCGCGCGTCTCGCGGGCGCACTGGCCGGTGGCGGGGTCGAGCCTCGCGCCGGGCTCGCAACGGCAGCGAGGCTGCTCGCCATCGGCTTCGCAGCGGCCGGCGTAGCCGCAGTCGACGTCGGCGCAGACGTCGACGCAGCTGCGCTGGAGGGGCTCGAGGGGCGCGTACCCCTCGTCGCAGACGCAGCGGGGCTCGCCGCGCACCGAGACGCAGGCGCCGTGTCCACTGCAATTGATGCCGTCGCAGAGCGAACCCCCACCGGCGGGCAGGCAGAGCCAGCCCGAGTCGGAGGGATGGTAGCCGGGCTCGCAGCGACAGGTTGGCAGCCGCTCGCCGGCCAGTCCACCCACGACCACGCAGCGTCCATGCTCCGAGCAGTCGAAGTCGGCGCAGGGGGCGCTGCCGGGTGGGCTGCTGCAGCTCGCACCACCAGCGACCAGCGCCCCCCATACCAGCGAGACGCGCAGCGCCGCTGCCGCGCGGGCGAGGGCATCGCGAGTGATCGTCGAACCGGTTCGGGGCGAGCGCGTCGAACGTCTCCTAGTCGATTTTCTCAACAAATATACCGGCCCGAGCCCGGCTGCGCACCCCTCGCCTGACGGCGCCCGTGCTACGCTCGGTTCCGATGGGTCGCAAGGATCACTCGACGCTGATCTCGGATCGGATGCGATCCGCCGGGTTGCCCGGACGTTTGATCGAGGACTTCGTCGCCCGTTATCGACAGTGGGCCGGAGGATGGTCGGGCAAGGTCGGCTGGCACGAGGTCGAGCCGCCTCGCGCGGGCGACATCGTCGATCTGGCGGCGACCGTCGACGCGGCCTGCACCCAGCGTGGTGCGGCGTTGCTCGATCAGCTGGTCTGCATCAAGCTCAATGGCGGCCTTGGCACGACGATGAAGCTGTCGACGACCAAGTCGCTGATCCCGGTTCGCCAGGGGCGCTCGTTCCTCCAGCTCGTCGTCGATCAGGTGCTGCGGCTCCGCGAGGACCACGGCAGCCAGACGCCGCTGCTGCTGATGAACAGCTACCGGACGCGGGCTGACAGCCTCGCCCACCTCGGCTCCTCGCTGATCCAGCCGGCGGGCCTGCCGATCGACTTCCTCCAGCACAAGGTGCCTCGGGTGGACGTCGACACCGGCGCGCCCCTCGAGGTGGGCGAGGAGGCGCAACGCTGGGCCCCGCCGGGCCACGGTGACGTGTACCTCGCGCTCTGGCTCGGTGGAATGCTCGATCGGCTGCTCGCCGCGGGCTTCCGCTGGGCCTTCGTCTCCAACGTCGACAACCTCGCCGCCACCGTCGAGCCCGGGCTGCTCGGCTACCTCGACGCCGAGGGGATCGACTTCGCGATGGAGGTCACCGACAAGACCAGGGCCGACATCAAGGGCGGGACGCTGGTGCGACGTGGTGGCCGGCTCGCGCTGCTCGAGCGGGCCCAGGTCAGCGACGACCACCTGGCCGACTTCGAGGACATCGGCCAGCTGCCGGTCTTCAACACCAACAGCCTCTGGTGGCGCATCGAGGCGCTCAAGCGCAAGCTCGACCAGCACACCCTCGAGATGCCGACGATCGTCAACCCGAAGCGGGTGGCCGGCCGCGACGTAGTGCAGCTCGAGGTGGCGATGGGGGCGGCCATCGGCTGCTTCGAGCGTGCCCTCGGCGTCAGGGTCCCTCGGCGGCGCTTCGCCCCGGTCAAGGGCACGGTGGACCTGGTGGCCGTCCGCTCCGACGCCTACGAGCTCGACGGGGCGGGGGGCCTGCGGCTCTGTCCCGAGCGGGCGGTCGATCTCGGTCCCCCGGTGGTGCGGCTCGATCCGCGGTTCTACCAGGGCGTCGACCAGCTCGCGCGTCGCTGCCCCCACCCGCTGTCGCTGCTGCGCTGCCGGAGCCTCACCATCGAAGGGGAGGTGATCCTCGGCCGGGATGTCCGGTTCGAGGGCGACGTCACCCTGCGCAATTGCGGCGACGGCGCGCGCACGGTGGCTGACGGTCAGTGCTTCACCACCGGCGTCTACGAGCTGTAGCTTGGCGACGCGGTCAGCCCTCGTCTTGGTAGTGGTCTGCCTGCTGGTGCCCGGCTGTCGCCAGCTGTCGCCCTACCTCGCATCCTCCGTTGGGGCGGTGGACAGCGCGTTGCTGGACGGCGCGTCGCCGGACGGAGCCGCTACGGGGGACGCGAGCGCTGATGGCACTCCGTCCCCCGCCGACCTCGAGACTCCTGCTGACCTGGCCCGGGATCTCGCCGTTGGGCTCGATGCTGCCGTCGATGCCACCGTCGACGTTTCCCAGGCGTCCGATGTTGGCGTCGACGCGGGCGTCGAGGTCCAGGTGACTGGCCTGCTCACGCCGCAGGACTCGTTCACCATTGTCGCGGACGATCCCCGCGGCGCCCAGGGTGTGCTGACGATCGATGCCAAGTTCACCAACGGCTCGATCGAGAGCATCGCCTCGATCCGCTTCGAGGTGAGCCAGATTCGCGCCGGGGATCTGCTGCTCAACGCCGACGGCGGTCCCGGCGGTCTCGGGGCGGAGATCGCCGTGCCCGATCAGGTTCTCGGCAGTGACGGCAAGCTGACGCCGAACGAGTCGTTCGGGCAGGTCTTCGAGGTCGCGCTCGAGTCGCCGGGTTCCGCGCCGTTCTACGTCGAGGTCTACGGCGTGATCGTCCCCTGATCCGCCTGTGCTATCGTCCGCCACCATGTACGGACGGACTCCCCGCAAGCGCCTCGTCTGGCTCGTGTCGGCCTGCCTCGCGTCGGGCTGCGACGACGGCGGCACCGACATCGACCTCGGCGGCTACGACACCGGCTGCAGGCGAGACGACGACTGTATTCTCGTCGCGGAGCGCGACGTCTGCACCCCCTGCGCCGGCGCCGATCTGGTGCCCGTGGCATACACGGAACGAGGGCGGTACGAGGCCGAGGTCGCCACGGCCTGCGGCGGGGCGGTCAGCGGCGAGGGAGACGGCTGTGCACCGCCGGCGCGGGTTCGCCCGGCCTGCATCGCGGGCACGTGTGGTACCGAGCCAGCGAGCTGTGGCGACGGCGCCTGCGATCACTACGAGTGGGACCCGCGCGAGACCGCGGTGAGCTGCCCCGCCGACTGCCGCTGCGGCGACGGCGTCTGTGACACCACCGAGCGTACGGGCAACGGCGCCTGCGCCAAGGACTGTCCGACCACCGGCGCCGGCGGGTGAGCCGCACCCCGCGGCGAAGCCCCCACTGATGGCTAGTCGGGCCAGCGCACCTCGGGCTGGTCCGCGACCATGCGCACCGCGGGTTCCCGGACTCCGTGGACTTCAGGGCCGGGCAGAGTCTCCGGGACGGCCGGGGCGGCTCAGTCGATCAGAAGGAGAAGAACCCGCCGCCCAGCACGCCGACCTTGTCGTAGCCGTCCACCAGCCGCAGGTAGCTTCCCTCGCCGAACAGCCCCCACCGCTCGCCAACCCAGTGACGGTGCTTGACCGTCAGCTCGACGAACGTCTGGGAGACCAGCTCGGGTAGCGCGAGATAGGTCGCCAGGTAGCCCGCCTCGCCGAAGTGGCCGCTGAGATAGGTCCAGTGTGCCCCCTCGAGCCCGTAGCCGGCGGTGATCAGGTGGGCTAGCGAGACGACCTCGCCGGGAAAGGCCACGCTGACCAGCAGCTCGTAAGAGAGCCGCCAGCGGGACAACGCCAGCGACGCCGTGGCCATCGGCGACAGGTTGTCCTGGCCGTCGTGGTTGTGGAGGTAGACCAGGCCGGGGCCGACGCTCAGCCGCCAGTCATCTCCGCCCGTCAGACGAAAATTGAACAGCTGGTCGATCCTGAGCAGCGGCAGGTATTCCACCTCCGACGCCGCCGTCACGGAGGTGTAGGTGTTGAACCACTCGCTCCACGAGATGTAGGCCCCCGCGCCGCCGAGCCCACCCGCGGCGTCGGGGTAGATGTGGGCCGATCCCTGGACGAAGTAGGTCAGCTGGGGCACCGGCGTGTGGAAGAACATCGCTCCGATGGTTTCCCACGAACCATACTGATCGTAGGGCATCACGTGCTCGTAGCGCAGGCTGCCCTCCAGCCGGAACCGCGGCGGGCGCGGCGCGGGCGGTGGCTGCTGCCGTTTCTGCTGTGCCAGCCGCCGCTCTCCGACGCGAGCGGCGATGAGCGTCGCGAGCCTGGCCAGCTTCTGGTCGGCGTCCTGCTCCAAGCCCGCCAGCTGCCGCGACGCCTGCATTGCCTTGGCGTGGGTCTGCGAGGCGGCGGTCAGGGTGCGCGCGAGAGCTTCGGACGATGCCTGGCGCTGGCGGTCAGCCTGCTGTGCCGCTGCCAGCGCGGCCGCGGCCTCGACGTTGGTCCGCCGGGCTCTGCGGTTGGCTGTCTGCGAGGCCTGCTCGGCGCGACGTGCCCCCAGCTCGGCCTGCCGCGCCAGCCGATCGGCCTCTGCCACCTCGCGCTGAGCCCGGGCCGCGGCCGCCCTCTTCTGCCGCTGCTCCTTCGTCAGCACCCTCGCGTGGGCCCGGGCCTGGCGGGCCTCGCGGGCCAGGGCGCGGCTGTTGCGCCGCTTGGCGATCTCCGCTCGCTCGGCGGCGACCGCCGCGCGATCGGCCGTCCGCGCTGCCTCGGCGGCGGCCTGGCGGGCCTGCCGCGCCGCGGCATCCAGCCTCTTCAGCCGGCCAGCTCTCGTCCGGGCGATGCCAGCGGTGCGCTCGTGCTCGGCGGCCTGCTCCCGAGCGTCTCGGTCGCTTGCCCTGGCCTTGATCG
>JAUVBO010000379.1 GCA_030591195.1 Pseudomonadota bacterium | reverse complement strand
GCTGGGTCTCCTGGGGGTGCATCCCGGCGGCGGCGAGCACCGCCCGCGGCCGGAGGCCGATGGCGAGCAACGCGTCGCGCAACGGGTAGAGGTACGCGGCATCGGCGCTCAGCGGCACGGGGGCCAGCGGCTCGTCATCCGGGACGCAGGGATCGAACAGCAGCGCGCATGGGCTGCCCGAGTGGTAGCCATGGGAGCGCACCGCCGCAGCCGCGTCCTGACCGGATGCCGGGGCCAGCGCCCCGGGGTCGACCGAGAGCAAGCTGCCTTGCCACCGCGACAGCAGCGTCGCATAGACCTCGCTCGAGACCACGTGATCGGCCGCGAGGAGGTCGAGCCGCCGGGCGATGAAGGCCCGGCCGAGGGGTGGCAACAGCGAGACCACCAGGCCGATCTTCAACGCGGCGAGCAACCCGGCGGCCAGGGCTGGCCCGACGGGCAGGACGATGCACGCGATCTGCCCGGCGGTGGCGCCGGCGCTGGCCCAGGCCGCCGCCAGCCGGTCCGCGCGGTCGCCGAGCTCGGCGTAGGTCAGCCCGCGCTGCTCACCGGCGGCGTCGGTCCAGCGGATCGCGGCGACGTCGCCACCGCCGCGCCGGACGATGTCGTTGTAGAAGTCGTACTCGGCGAAGGGGACGCTCTTGGCCGGCAGCGGGCGGCAGCGGTCGTGGATCCGCTTGATCAGCTCCCAGAACTGCCCTGGCTGCTCGAAGCTGGCCTCGAGCCAGGACAGCGAGAGCGGCACGCCGACCCGCTCGCCGTAGAGCTGGCGCTCCATCAGCTCGAGCTCGAGGCCCGCGGCCTTGGCCACGTCTTCGCTCATCGCGCCTTCGCCCCGGCGCCGACCTTGTCCGCCCGGTCGTCCTTGCGCTTCTTGCGCTCCTGCTTCCGCTCTTGCTCGGTCTGCGCGACGATCGTGCCGCGGTCGAGCACCGCCCAGATCTTCTCCGCCATCGGCGGCGGCAGCAGCACCTTCCACTGGCTGCCCGGGCGGGTGAACAGGCAGTAGATCGCCACCGCCTTGTCCTTGGGGACCTTGACCACCACCGTCTTCTCCCGCGAGGGCCAGATCAACGCCACGTGGACGATCGTCTGGTCCTTCTTGTCGCTCGGGTAGACCAGCGCGCTGATCTTCTGGTAGCTGTCGGTGAGAAACCCCTGCTCCTCGACGGTGCGCACCAGCGCGTAGAACGGCCGGCCGCGGTTGACCTGCTGCTGGGGCTGAAAGACGATCGTTCGCTTGACCAGGGTGCTCGAGCCGCAGCCTCCCGTGGCGCCGACGACACTGAGGGTCAGCAACAGGCCTCCCAGCGACAGCAGACTCGCGGGTCGCGCGGTGGCGCGCGTCGGTGGGCGTCGCAGCGGCCTAGCGCACATCGGTGGGCCTCGCTCCCTCCAGCCGCTCCCGCAGCGACTGGTAGATCTTCCACGGGTCACGGTCGGTGCGGAACCGGACCGTGATCGTCCGCTGGCCGCCGCCTGGCCCGGGCACCTTCCAGTTCCACAGGTTCGGCCGCCGCTCGACCTCCTCGGCCGAGAGCATCAGCCGGTAGAAGCTCCACGGCGCCTCGGCGACGGTGGTGTTGCGGTAGACCTTCTTCGCCTTGCGGTGGCCCACCTTGGCGAAGACGGCGCCGACGATCGAGGTCTCGGCCTTCCACCACTTGAGCGGCAGCTCCTGCCAGGCTGGCCGCTGGTTGAAGGCGAAGACCGTCTTCTCGCCCACCTGCAGGTAGGCCAGCACCGCCGCCCGCTGGCCGATCCGCCGCAGCGACAGGGGCATCGGCTTGACCCGGATCTTCAGCGCCTTCGGGTTGCCGTCCGCGTCCCACAGCTGCTTGCCAAGCTCGATCATCTCGTTGACCAACGACAGCATCCCCCGCGGCAGATCCACCGGCGCGAAGCGCGAGCTGCGCCGGACCCACTGGCCCTGGCGCGACCGGCAGACCGGCGCGATGGTCTCGCCGAAGGTCTTGAAGAAGACCTTGGCCGGGTGCAGCGCCGCCTCGACCTGGGCCGGCGTCGTGTCGCCCTCGGCCTCGCGAGCCTGGGGAAAGCTGCGGGCCAGCGGCGCCAGCCGATCGGCGTAGAGCGCGCCCCAGGTGACCTTGACCGTGCGGTTGAGCTCGGCCAGCCCGAGCCGGTAGGCGGCCCGCACCGGGCCGAGGAACGGCCGCTGCCAGTCGGAGCGAATGTTGGCGCTCCGCAGCCAGGTCTCGACCGCCTTCATCTCCGAGTCGTCGTCGTCTCGGAAGATCGACAGCGCCACCCGCCCCACCGGCGTCAGCCGCGCCTTGAGCGCGTTGGCGTCGTCCTTCTCGTCGGTGACGACGAACGGGGTCTTGGCGGTCAGCGTGCCGTGCAGCTTGCTGATCATCAGGCCGAAGCCCTCGAGGCCGGAGACGCCGCCCTTCGGCGTCTCGATCACCCCCTTGAGGAAGGCGAAGGTCGCCGGCACCTTGGCCATCGGCTCGAGGTGCTCGTTGCCGGCGGCGTCGTCGAGCTTGAGGTCGGCGTTCTTGCCAACGTCACCGAGGAAGTGCTTCAGCGGTGACGAGGGCAGCTGGATCTGCGCCAGGATGTACCGCAGCGCCGCGAGGTTCGCCGCACGATAGCGGAACGAGCGGTAGTACTTGCGGTACTCCGCGACGTAGCGATCGGCGTAGTCGGTGACCGACTGGGTGATGTAGCTCGAGAAGTCGTCGCGTTCCTGCTTCGGAATCGTCAGCGACTTGAGGAACTTCGGCATCCTCAGCAGGGCCGGCTTGACGCGGTCGTCGAAGGCCTTGCGGGAAAACAGCCCGTTGACCTGGGCGTCGCCGGCGAAGAACCCGCCGCCGCTGTGGCGCGAGAGGCTCAGCCCCGGGTAGTCGTCGCTGGCGGCGAAGAAGACGTCGAGGAACTCGCTGTCCTTGGACGACTGGAACGCCTCGAGCAGCAAGCTGATCCGGCTGCGAGTCACCGTCTGATGCCACTTGGTCGAGGCGAAGGCGTAGCGCTTGCCCTCGACGGTGAAGTCGAGGTCAACCTTGATCGTGTCACGCTTCAGCCCCAGCTCCTTGACCGCGTCGATCAGGGTCCCGAGGGTCAACCGCTTCGCTTTCGGGTGGCTGAGGTCGGTGGCGGTCAGCGCCGCGACCAGCCGCTTCATCGACGTCGAGCCGATCTTCGGCAGCTTTCCCAGCCGCTGTCGCCACTGCTTACCGAGCGAGACGTTCACCTCCTGCTCGAGCAGGTCGAGCAGCGCGAGCACCTCGCGGTTGCGGTCGACGTCCGCGACGTCGACCAGCAGCGCCCGGGACTTCGACTGGAGCTGGGCGAGGGTCGGGCGGTCGATCACCGGCCCGGCCTCGGCCTGCGCGAGCTGCTGGAAGAACAGCGCGGCGCTGCCGTAGTCGGCGTGAGCCACCAGCTTGAACGAACGATCGAAGCGGCGCAGATCGAAGGGGATCTCCAGCGCCTTGCCCGGGTTGTGCTCGAGGTAATCGACGATCAGCGGGCCTGGCAGCTCGAGCGCCTGCTCCCAGTGATCGCGCTCGGCGAGGATCTTCTTGCCCAGGCCGTTGTGCTTGGTGCCATAGATCAGCGCCAGGTAGTGCAGCACCCGCCGCTCGCGCTCGCCGTCGGTCGCCGCGTCCGCTGCCTTGAGCCGCGGGTAGAGCACTCGCTGGCGCAGCCCCTCGAGGTAGCGGTGGAAGATCGCCTGCTTGTAGAGACGGTCATGCGGCGCTCGGAAGGTGGGCAGCAGCGCCGACAACAGGCTGTCGCGACGAGCAGAGACATAGTCGAAGAATCGCTGGCGCGCGTGCCGCGTGTAGAGCGCCGACGAGCTGTCGGTCAGCCGATCGGCGAGCCTCGAGGCCTCGCCGATCACCGAGCGCTCGCGGACGAAGGCCCCGCCGAAGAGACAGAGGCCGGCGGCGGCGATGCCGGCGGCGGCCCACTGGTGCTTGCGCAGCGGGCGATAGGCGCTGACGTCCGAGGCGGTGATCGCCGCGTGCAGTGGGTTGGCGCCGCCGTCGCCGTCCTCGGTCGACGAGAGGCTGAGGCTCGCCAGCTCGGGCGTCGGCGTCGTCGGGTCGGGGCTCTGCAGCACCTGGACGAAGGCTGAGAGCGGCGTGAGCAGCTCGGGCGCGCGGGAGAGAAACGAGGCGATCTTGAGGTAGGCGCCGGCAGGCTGGGAGGTCAGCGCCAGGGACAGCTGGTCCTCGTAGGCCTCGAGGCAGCTGCGCAGGTCCGGGGCGGTGCCGAGGTCGATCTCCGGGGCCCGGCCGTGCCGCTGGAGGAATCCCGACAGCTCGCGGTAGCCCTCGAGCTGGTCCATGTGGGTCAGGGCGATCGAGGTCCTGACCGGCTTGCCAAGCAGCAGCGAGAGGATGTTGATCTTGCCCCGCACCAGCTGGGCGTGCTTGGCGACCACGTCCGGCGGGTCGCTCTGCAGCGCCGCGGCGTCGAGCACCACCACCACCTCGGGCGTCTTTCCTCGGCGCAGGGGCTTCCACAGCGCCCGCAGCGCCCGCCGCGCGTCGCTCGAGACGTCGGCGAGCACCGCCACCGAGAGCTCCTCGACCACCACGCCCGGTCCCTGGTAGAACTGGATCAGCGGATCGTTGGTGTAGCTCGGGTGGAACTGGGCCGCCTGGCCACGCCAGTCGGTGCAGCGATCGATCAGCGAGCTCTTGCCCGATCCTGCCGAGCCGAGGACCACGTAGGGCTGGTAAAGCACCACCGACCGTCGGTATTCAGCTGGGATTTCCTTGAGGAAACGCTTCCAGGAGCGCTTGAGGTTCAGCGCCGGACGAGCGACGGCGGTGGGCTCACCCGAGGCGGCTCGCTGGCGGCGGCGACGACGGATCAACCACACCAGCAGAATCACCAGCGC
>JAUVBO010000568.1 GCA_030591195.1 Pseudomonadota bacterium | reverse complement strand
GGCGACGGCCCGGCTGCGCCCGCGCGGTCTGCATCGGCCCGGACTGGCCTGGCGATCGACCTCGGCACCACCACGCTGGTGGTGACCCTGGTCGACGTCGACAGCGGCGTCGAGCTCGCCAGCGCCTCGGCGAACAACCCGCAGGCGCGCCACGGCCACGACGTCATCAGCCGGATCGTGCACGGATCGACCGAGGCCGGGCTGACGGAGCTCGCGACGCTGGTGCGCGGGGCCCTCGACCAGCTGATCGATCGGGTCTGCCAGCAGGCGGGCGCCGAGCGGCGAGCGGTGGGCGAGGCGGCCATCGGCGGCAACCCGACGATGCTGCAGCTCGCCGCGGCGATCGACCCCGCGCCCCTCGGCAGGGTGCCGTTCTCGGTCGGCATCGAGGGCGGCCGCCTCCACCCGGCCAGGGCCTTCGGTCTCGAGCTCGATCCGGCGGCGCGGGTCTACCTGCCGCCGGTGATCCACGCCTACCTCGGCTCGGACGTCAGCGCCGGTCTGGCGGCCGACGAGGCCTCGTTCTTCAACGCTCCGGGGAGTCAACTCTTCATCGACGTCGGCACCAACGGCGAGCTGGCGGCGCGGGTGGGAGAGCGCTGCGTGGCCACCTCGGCTGCCGCGGGCCCGGCCTTCGAGGGGATGGGCCTCTCCTGCGGCGCACGCGCAGTCGCCGGCGCGGTGGAGGCTGCGGAGGTCGTGTTCGCCGCCGAGCAGCGACGCCTGGCGCTGCGAACCATCGGCGACGCGCCGGCCCGCGGCCTCTGCGGCAGCGGGGTGATCGACGTCACCGCCGCGCTGCTCGAGCTGCGCGTGATCGCGCCGAGCGGGCGAATCGCCGCGCCCGACCGGCTGCCGGCCGGGCTGCCGCCCGCCATCGTGGCCGGCGTGACCTTCTTCGACGGCAAGCCGGCCTTCGAGCTCGCCGCGGGGCTGCGCCTGACCCAGCAGGACGTGCGACAGATCCAGCTCGCAAAGGGCGCGATCCGCACCGCCATCGACCTGCTGCTCGGCGAGGCTGGCTGCGACGCCGTCGACCGGATCACCATCGCCGGGGGCTTCGGCCGCGCCCTGCGACCGGCGAGCCTCGAGGCCATCGGCATGATCCCGCCCGGGATGGCGACGCGGGTCGGCTTCGGCGGCAACACCAGCCGCCGGGGCTGCGTCCGGCTGCTCCGCGACCAGGCGAGCCGACGAGACCTCGAGCAGCGGATGGCCGGCGTCGAGTACCTCTCGCTGGTCGATCGCCCCGGCTACGCGGCAGCCTTCGTCGACAGCCTGCGCTTCCCCGTCCACGCCGCCGACCGCTGATCCCGCCCGAGCCCGGAGCGCTTTCTGTTCACCGGCGCTCGCGCAGTGCTACGCTGGTGGTCGGGTGCGACCTTTCGTTCGGGGGAGCAGATGAAGCGACATCTCGAGGACCTGGTCCTCGACGCGCGGCGGATCACCGCCGACGAGGGACCGATCCTGGTCGAGGCGGCCGGCGAGCCCGAGACCCGCGTCGTCTACGGCCACGGCATCCGGCTAGCGGGCCGGATCGCCGATGCGGCCTTCCTCCAGGCGTCCAAGGGGGCCGAGGACGCCGCGAGCACGGCCAAGGGCAACCGCCTGCTGCAGCAGGTCGTCTCGGTGTTGGTCCCCGGCGGCACGACCGAGATCTCGGGCATCAGGCCGCTGCTGCAGCGTTGCGACCTCCGCGGCCGCAGCAGCTGCGTGCTCTGCGTCGACTTCAGCGGCCCGGTGCTCGAGGCCATCCGCGAGCACCAACAGTCAGGCTCGTCCACCGTCGCCTTCACGGCCTCCGCGCGGTCTCTCGCGGCCTTCCAGGAGGCGACCCCGACCTTCGACAGCTACACCGGCGTGATAGGAGTCGGCGGGATCGAGCTCGGCTGGGAGTTCGAGGCGGTGGAGGTCCACCGCGACGAGCTGCTGCTGTTCGACAAGAGCTACCGCAACCTGCCGCGGGCGGCGCGGCTGGCCGTCGGCGGGACCAACCGGCAGCACGCCATCGAGAACTGCCAGCGGGTCCGCGAGTTGGTCGATCACCGGACGCTCTCGTCCCTCTACCGGGCGGTCTCCCCCGAGTAGCGACCCCTCGCCCCGGCCGACGTCTACTTACCGTCCTTCGGCCGGGGCGCCAGGATCTGCGCCTTGACCGCGGCGATCAGCTCGGCGTCGGCCGACAGGGTCGCTGCGGCCAGCGCAGCATCCCGCTCGCCGAGGGCCAGGTGCTCCTTGGCCACCGCCACCAGCACCAGCCGTGCCTGCGCCGCGGCGAGGGGACGCTGGCTGGCGACGCGCACGTGGGACTCGAGCGAGACCCGGGCGCCGTGCTGCTCGACCTGCTGCGCCAGCGCCACCAGGGTCAAGGTCCCCTCGACATGCAGCCCGGCCTTGGTCGAGGGTACCGTGCGCTCGATGGCCGCCCGCATCGCGCGGCTCTCGGCGATAGTCAGCGCGAGGGCGACGTTGGTGTGGCGCACCGCCGTCGCGGTCCGAACCGTCTTCAGCGCGGACATCGCCGCCACGGCCGCAGCGCTGCGGGTGGCGGTGGCCCGGGCAAGCCATCCGCCGTCGATCGCCTCGAAGCGCGTCTCGGCCAGCGGCGCCTTGCGCGCGCCGCCCTTGAGCTCGAGGGTGGCGTGATTGCCAACGCGGCTGTAGGCGAAGCGCACGGCGTCGGGCTCGAGCAGGCGGCCCAGGCTGGCGACAGCGCGGCGGTGGGCGGCCTGCCGCGCCAACGAGATACTCTGGATCCCCATCGACACGCCGATGGCCGTCACCGGCTGGCCCTTGGCCCGCTGGTCGACCGGATCTGCGGGGGCCTTGGAGCCCTGGGGTGCGGTGGGCGGGCAGGCCAGCAAGATGGTCGCTGGGCCGAGGGCCGCCAGCAGGCGCAGCTGCTTCGCCAATTGGATCTCCATTGCTCCTCCTGCGATCCGGCTGAAGGTCTTCGTTGACGAGACAGTATCACGGCCCGGTTCTCGCGCCGACCGCGACCGTTGCGGCTTGACTCCACGATTCTCCCAGGTTAGCCGATATAGCTGCTGCGTCACCGCGCTCATGCGTTGACTCGGCGAGGCTGCTGTTTCGGGCGATGCCGGTCTGGAGGACGTAGCATGAGCTCACTGAAGACGATCCGCACCATCCTGCTCGCCGGTATGCTGCTCGTCGCGGCTCCGGCGCTGGCGCAAGACGAGCCCGGCCTGTCGAGCGACGCCCCCCCCGCCGCTGGCCAGGACGACCGCGCCGACCAGCAGCCGACGCCGGGCGCCGACCCGCTGGCCCCAGCCAAGGCGGCCTGTAGCGACACGTCGAGGCCCTGCGAGCACTTTGCCGAGCTGTTGCGCTTCGCCCACGACCCCGAGCACGGCCCCGACGCGGTACGGCTGCTCGGACGGCTGGGCGAGGTCCGCGCGGCCTCGACCCTCGTGCGAGTCGCCGTCTACGGCCAGACCGAGACGCTGCGCAAGGCCGCCCAGCAAGCCCTGCTGGCCCTCGCGAGCGCCAGCGCCGAAGGCCGGGCCGCCGTGGCGCGCGTGGCCAAGGACGACTCGGACCCAACCGTGCGCTCCCAAGCCCAACTGGCGCTCGGGGACCGCGAAGAAACGTCCGGGGCAGTCCACGTCGGCGCGCTCGACGGCGGGCGGGGGCGGGCGAAGCAGGCCAAGCGGGTGATCTTCAGCGCCACCGCGATCAGCGCCAAGCCGGGTGCGCTGACCTGGACCGCCTACAACATCGCCTACCACACCCTCGACTACGCGCTGAACGAGCACGTCGAGCTCGGTATCGGCACCATCGTGCCGATCGCAGTCTGGGGCGTGGTGCCGCGGATCAAGCTGATGTTCCATCCCCACGAGGACCTGCACCTCGGCCTGCAGGCGGTGGTTCCGGTGTTCGGTGTCTTCGTCGAGGACGTCGGCGGCGCGGTGATCTTCGGCGGCGGACCGATCCTGACCGTCGGCTCGGG
>JAUVBO010000478.1 GCA_030591195.1 Pseudomonadota bacterium | reverse complement strand
TGGTGGACTTCGCCCCTTCCTTCAGGACTTCGTCCCTCTCCTCCAGTACTTCGCCCCTTGCTTGGGCCATTCGCCACTGGTGGACTTGCCCCACCGGGCGATCCCACGTATCGTCACCGGACACCAGCGTACTGTCGAATGCTCCGCGTATTTCTTAGTCTTTCAGCCGTTGTGGTAGTTATCGCCACGCCCCTCGCGGCCTGCGATGACAAGTGCAACATCCACGTTGGTCCCTGTCAGCCCGAGTGCCCC
The DNA here is from genome assembly GCA_030591195.1 of Pseudomonadota bacterium. The sequence goes on along the minus strand of JAUVBO010000478.1, from coordinate 4,102 downwards.
GAGGCCTTTCAGCAGGGCGCCGAGTGCGAGAGGGAGAGGCAGCTCTGCACGTTCTCCACCGGCAAGTGCCGCGAGATCGAAGCGAAGAGGACCCTCTGCACCTGCGTCAACCAGCCGGTGGGGCTGCGCTGGGAGTGCCAGATCCGCCAGTGCAGCTGCATCTGTCCCTGCGGCGTATCGATGATCCAGAGCTGCGACTCGATGGACTGCGCCGAACCCGAGGACGAGTGCCCGGCCAAGGCGCTGGATGCGTGCCAGGTCTGGTGTGCCGAACCCGATGCAGGACCGGACCAGGACGCCGGCCCTGATGCGGCGGCGTCTGACGCGAGCGTCGATGTCGCCCCCGACACCGCGCCATCGCCCGACCAGAGTGTTGATGTCGCACCCGACACCGCGCCGCCGGACACCGCGCCGCCGGACACCATGCCGCCGGACACCATGCCGCCGGACACCATTCTGGACCTGCAACCGCCCGACGCCACAGGGGATCTGGCGACCGACGGGACCGACGACGCCCCGGCGGGCGGCTGAGCTGAATAAACTCGAGGGCTGCGGCGGTCTGACCGGGGTAGATCTGATCTGGGCAGAGGAGCGATCGGTTTGGTTGCGAAGATCTTGACCTTGCTCATTTGTTACGTCGGCGGTCCGGGCACGCCCCAGCAGGCCCAGCCGGTGGTCGATCGTTTCCTGCGCCAGGTCGAGGGCGTCGCCGGGTGGAAGTCGAACGCGGCCCGGGGTATCTACCAGGCGACCCTTGCCAGTTGCGACGCGGCGATGAGGCAGCACCAGCCGAATCTGGTGGTGGTCGACCTGCCAGCCTACCTCGGCCAGCACCGGTCGTGGAAGCTCGAGCCCCTGGCCCATATGGGCAAGGCCGACAAGAAGCGCTACTTCCTGCTGGTGCGCAAGGGTAGCTTCAAGGACCTCGCCTCGCTCAAGGGCAAGCGGCTGGTCACACCCCTCGCCGCCGATCCGACCTTCCTCTCCCGTGTGGTCTTCGGCGGCAAGGTGGACGCGGCAAAGCACTTCAAGCTGAGCAAGACCCGTCGGCCGCTCAAGGGCATCCGGCGGGTGGCGCGCGGTCGCGCCGACGCCACGGTGGTCGACGAGCTGGCCTACGGCCACCTCAAGGAGCTGCCGCTCAAGACCCCGCTCGAGGCGATCCATCGCTCGGGCGCGCTGCCCGGCCTGACCCTCGCCGTGGTCAAGGGTCGGACGACGAAGGCGCTGATCGCCGAGATCCGCCGGGCCCTGCCCAAGCTCTGCGCCGGGGCCGGCGCTCAGCTCTGCCGCACCTTCGGTATCGCGGCCTTCACCAAGGCCAACCCGGCGGTCTTTCGCCGGCTCGCCAAGCAGTACTCACGGCGCTAGTCGATCACGTTGCGGACGTTTCCAATTGGAACCGCGCGGTCTGGATTAGAACAGGCCGAGCGACAATCTTGAGCTGCGTTCTAATCTTGCGGCTCGGGCTTGACCTCGCTCGGGCCCTTGAGCAGCGTGCCCCAGGCGCCGGGGCCGAGGTCGGCGGCGTTGGCCTCGTCGGTGTCGAGGTGCATGTCCAGGGCGTACTTGTCGCTGACCCGGACCCTCACGTCGTCGTAGATGATGCCGCGCTCGCCGGCGACCCGGACCATCACCCAGTCCTGGTCCTTGACGCCGAAGCGCTCGGCGTCGGAGGGGGGCATGTGGATGTGGCGCTGGGACTGGATCACGCCCTCGGCGAGCTCGACCTTGCCCTCCGGACCCTCGAGGATTAGCCCGGGAGACCCCTCGACCTGGCCCGAGGGGCGGATCGGCGCGTCGATGCCGAGCCGGAACTCGTCGGTGCGCGAGATCTCGACCTGGGTCTGCTTGCGCTCGGGCCCGAGCACACGGACCTTGGGAATCGACGCCTTCGGTCCGACCAGGGTCACCGTCTCCTCGCAGGCGAACTGCCCCGGCTGGCTCAGGTCTGCCCTGGCTCGTAGCTGGTGGCCTTCGCCGAACAGCTGCTCGACGTGGGCCCGCGAGAGGTGCAAGTGCCGGACGCTGGCGTTGATCGGGATCTTCAGCTCGTCAGCCATCTTGCACTCGATTCAGTAGGATTTGCCGAGGCGCTCGAGCACCAGATCGGGATCGACGAGCTCCTCGAGCAGCAGCGTCGCCTCCTCGCCGAGGGTCTTGAGCACGTCGTAGGCGTTGCCGGCCTCGTGCAGGTCGATGACGTAGGTCGCCCGACCGTGGTTGTCGAGGTAGAGCCCGTCGGCCGGGTCGGTCGGCGTCATCCCCTCGTAGCCCTCGGGGGGCGTGTCCGACGCGATCAACGCCCAGCGGTCGCGGTCGAAGCAGAGCACGTCGACCTTCTTGTCCTTGGTGTCACGCTGCAGCGGTCCCCAGCCCGGGGCATCGGGGCTGCCTTTGAGTAAGTACAGTCGCGGCATGAAGAAGCCTCCTCGTGTTGAGGGTGCTACCACATTGCCGTCCGCCAGCCCAGCGCCACAACCCCCTCTGCCTCAGGCGACGAGCAGCGCTGCGCGGGCGAGGGCGGCCAGGCCCTGGTCGAGGGCCCCGCCGAGGGCGTGCCGTAGCTTTGCCGTGTCGCGCAGCGGCTGGCCGTCCTCGTCCTCGACGCTGATCGTCCCCTCGTCGACGGCGGCCGCCAGCGCGTCGATCAGCGCCGCGTGGTCGCGCTCGCCATCGAGCAGCCGGACCAGCTGGGTCGCCACCGGGTCGAGCCGCGCGGGCGCGTGACGCTGGGTGGTGACCGAGAGCTGCTGGCGGCTCTGCAGCGCCGCCAGGGCGCTGACCGCCGGCCGCTCGCTGACCTCGGTGACGAAGTCGGCTTGCCAGCGGTGGAGCTCCACCACGCCGGAGGCGAAGCAGCGCAGCAGGTCATCGGCCAGGGACAGCCGGACCCGCTCCTCGTTGTCTGGCAGCTGGCCCTCGAGCCGCTGGCGGACGTCGACGACCAGCTCGCCGAGACTCACGGCGCGGGGCCAGCGGTCACGTAGCGCGCAGAGCGCGGCCTTGGTCACCGGCGCGGCGGTGTTGATCGTCACCCCGTCGGGCGCACGGAAGCACTGCTCGACCTCTGCCGTGAGGTTGACCGGGTGCTGCGTCGGCGTGGCGGGCGAGGCCACCAGCAGCTCGAGGATGTCGGTCGGCACCAGATCGCGCTTCAGCGGCCGGTCGCCGTGGCAGAGCAGGGTCTGGCGGAAGAGCCGCGCCCGGAAAAAGTCCATGTACTGCTCGCTGCGGACGATGTCGTCGCTGATCTTGTCCAGCGTCTGGCGGACCTCCGCGGAGAAGCCGCTGGTCAGCATCGTCGACAGCTCGGCCTCGGCGAGGTACTGCAGCCCGTGCTGCGTCGCGCGCTCGATGAACTGATGAAAATAGAGCGGCTGGTTGGTCTCCGCGAGGTGGTCGTGAAACAGGTAGTTGTCGCTGCAGCGCTTGATCAGCTCGAGCTCGCTCTTGAGCAGCAGGCCGAAGTGGTTGCCCTCGGTCGACACCGCGCGGCTGAGGAAGTCGAGCAGCGCCCGGGCCTGGGGCACCCGCTCCTCGCCGCCGAGGACCTGGTCGGAGTGGTAGAGCATCATGTGGCGGATCATCCCGCGCATGTGCCAGCCCGGGTAGGTGTTGTAGCTGACGTAGGCGACGCCCTCGGGCGCGAGGTTCGCCGCCGAGACGGCGAGCAGCCGCTGCTGCACCTCGTCGGGGATCCACGAGTAGACGCCGTGGCTGATGATGTAGTCGAACTCGCCGTAGCCCGGGTCGACGTCGGTGATGCTCGCGTGGGTCAGGCGGATGTTCTTCAGCCCGAGCGAGCGGACGATCTCGTGGCCAACCGCGAGCTCGCGCGCCGAGAGGTCGACACCGACGAACTCGCTGTCCGGCAGGTGGAAGGCCATCGGGATCAGGTTGCCCCCGCTGGCGCAGCCGAGCTCGAGCACCCGGCAGCGGGTCACCGGCGCCGGGGAGAGCCCGAACAGCCGGCCGAGGGTCGCGAGCCGCTCGGGGTGGGTCTGAGGGAACGGGTTGCTGTCGTAGGGGACCTCGTCGTAGGCGGTCCTCGCGGGAATGTTCGACATCGCTTGTTTCACTTGCCGAGGGAGAGCAGCGT
>JAUVBO010001008.1 GCA_030591195.1 Pseudomonadota bacterium | reverse complement strand
GGTGAACCCGGTGCTCTGCAAGGGCGACGGCCTCTGCTGTACCAAGTGCCCGACGAGCGCCATCGGGCTGAAGCACTTCACCAACAAAGAGATCAACCACCAGATCGACGCCGCCCTCGCCGACGCGTGGGGCGCCGAAGACAGCGAGCAATAGAAAGGAGGACGACGATGGCTCACGTGTACACGCCCAAGATCGTCGCGTTCCTCTGCCATTGGTGAGCGTATTCCGCCTCGGACCTGTCTGGCGTGACCAGACAAAGCTACGCTCCTGAGATCCGAATCATCCGCCTGATGTGCACCGGGCGGGTTGATCTCGCCTTCGTGCTGCGCGCCTTCGAAAAAGGCGCCGACGGCGTGATCATCGGTGGCTGCTGGCCCGGCGAGTGCCACTACGTCACCGAAGGCAACTACGACGCCCTGGGCAACATGCACCTGGGTAGGAAGCTCCTCCAGCGCAGCATTGGCCTCGACGAAAAGCGCCTGCGCCTCGAGTGGATCTCCGCCTCCGAGGGCAGCCGCTTCGCCGAGGTGATGAGCGACTTCGCCGACCAGTTGCGGGCGCTCGGCCCGCTCGGCACGGCGGACAGCGAGGGCCTCGAGCGGGCGGTGCTGCGCCGCAAGCTCGCGGCCGCGACCCAGCTCGCGCCCTACATCAAGCTCGTCGCGCGCGAGAAGCTCCTCGTGCCCGAGCGGACCGAGGGGGCGATCAACGGCTTCTACCGCAGCGCCGAGACCGATCGAGTCTTCGACGAGTTGATCGCGGACAAGCTGCAGCTCAGCGAGATCCTGGCGCTGCTCGGCCAGGGACCGCTGACCACGGGGGAGATCTCGGCCAAGCTGGGCCTCGGCTCGGCGGCGGTGGCGCGTCAGCTGAATACCTCGCCCGACGACAGTATCTCGTCCGAGCGCGATCTGGTCGAGTACGACCAGCAGCGGGGCTTGTTGACCTTGCCCGCCAGCGAGAAGAGCTTCGTTCCCTTGCAGGCCGCCTCCTGCCAGACCTCCTGCCCGATCGGCACCGAGGCCTGGCGCTACATCGCGCACATCGGCCGCGGCGAGTACGAGCAGGCCTACCTCGCGATCCGCGAGCCGAACCCCTTCCCCTCGGTCTGCGCGCGGGTCTGCGATCACAAGTGCGAGCAGCACTGCCGGCTGGGCAACACCGGCGAGGACCCGGTCGCGATCCGGGCGCTCAAGCGCTTCGTCACCGACACCATCGACCCCTCGGTCTACGCGCCACGCCGCGAGGAGCCGAAGGCCGAGAAGGTGGCGGTGGTCGGCGCGGGGCCCGCGGGGCTGAGCGCCGCGCACCTGCTGTCGCTGCGCGGCTACCAGGTGACGGTCTTCGACGCCGCCGACAAGCCCGGCGGAATGCTGCGGCTCGCGATCCCGGCCTACCGCCTGCCGCGCGAGGTGATCGACCGTGAGATCGCCGCCCTGGTGGACGACAACATCACGCTCCGCATGGGGGTCACCCTGGGCAATTGCGGGCCCCGTGCCAACGGACGCTCCGAGTCGCCTGCGGCTTCCGGGTCGCGGGTTGGCACAGCCCACGGCTGCAACGCGATCACGGTCGACGGGCTGCTCGAGGACGGCTTCGGCGCGGTGTTCCTCGCGCTGGGCTCGCAGCACAGCATTCCGCTGCGCATCAGCGGCGAGGAGGCCGGCGGGGTCCACCCGTCGCTCGAGTTCCTCGGCGCGCAGAACCTCGAGGACGCGAGCCTTGCCCGCGGGCGGGTGGGGGTGATCGGCGGCGGCAACTCGGCGATCGACGCGGCGCGCGTGGCCCTGCGCCAGCAGGGGGTGGAGGAGGTGACGATCATCTACCGCCGGACGCGCGAGGAGATGCCGGCCTTCGCCGAGGAGATCGACGCTGCGATCGAGGAGGGGGTGGTGCTCAAGACGCTGCTCACGCCGGTGAGCGTCAAGAGCGAGGGCGGCGCGCTGACGGCGCTGGAGTGCGTCGAGAACAAGCTCGGGCCGGCCGACCAGAGCGGGCGCCGCCGGCCGGTGCCGATCGAGGGCTCCGAGCACCTCGTGCCGCTCGAGACGCTGATCGTCGCCGTCAGCGAGCGGCCGGAGGTCGATGGCTTCGCCGAGCAGGCCGGGATCAAGACCACCAAGTGGCGCTCGATCGAGGTCGACCCGCAGACGCTGGCCACCAGCCGCCAGGGCGTGTTCGCCGGCGGGGATGTGGTCACGGGGCCGAACACGGTGGTCGACGGCATCGCCGCGGGGAAGAGGGCCGCGGTGATGATCGAGCGCTACCTCAGGGGCGAGGAGCTGGCTCGGCCGGCCGGGATCACCCGGCCGAGCCCGTACGTCGAGCCGATGGCGAGCGAGCCGGGAGACGGTGGGACCGGAGACGCGTCGGGCCGCGCCCGGGTGCCGCACCTGCCGGCGTCCGAGCGGCGGGCGACCTTCGCCGAGGGCGAGCAGGTGCTCTCCGAGGCGTGGGCCCGGCGGGCGGCCGGGGGCGGGGGGCGCGGCGGCCGCCCCCCCGGCGACGGGG
>JAUVBO010000558.1 GCA_030591195.1 Pseudomonadota bacterium | reverse complement strand
GCCGGCTTCGGCATGACCTATGCCATGTCCGACGATGAGGCCGAGCGAACGATCTACGGCCGCCCGTCGTACCTCGCGCCCGAGCAGCTCGACAACGCCGCCGAGCCCGATCGTCGCACGGACATCTACACCGTCGGCATCATGCTCTGGGAGATGCTCGTCGGGCGGCCGATGCGGCCAGAGATCAAGACCTCGGCCGAGGCGCTGGACGTGATCCGGCAGGCCACGGTCACGCCACCGTCGGCGAAGAACGGCCGGCTCCCACCCCAGATCGACCCGCTGGTGGTCAAGGCGCTCCAGCCGCGCCCCGAGCACCGCCACGCCACGGCCGAGGCGCTGCGCAAGGCGATCGCCACGGCGCTGGCCCAGATCGAGCCGACGTTCGAGGCCGGCCAGCTGGCCGAGATCATGAAGACCCTCTACCGGCGGCAGATCGAGGCGGCCCGCGCGGCGCGCAAACGGCTGCTGGCGGCCGACTTCCAGCAGCTGCGCGCCGCCAGCGCTTCGAAGGCGACCGGCCCCCAGAAGGCCGGCCCTCCGACGTCCGGCGAGGTCGACCTCAGCGGCCAGCGGATCAGCGATCGTTACCGGGCGATCCGTTTGATCGGTGAGGGTGGCATGGGGGCGGTCTACGAGGCCGAGCACATCGAGATCCGTCGACGGGTCGCGATCAAGGTGTTGCACGCGGCCTACAGCCGCGACACGGAGGCGGTCACCCGCTTCCGCGAGGAGGCCCGGGCCGCGACCAAGATCGGCCACCCGAACATCATCCAGATCACCGATTCGGGCGCCACCGACGACGGCCGCTTCTTCTTTGTCATGGAGCTGCTGGCGGGGACCGACCTGGCCAACGTGATGGCCGAGCAGCGGATGTTGCCGATCGAACGCTGCATTCACATCGTCGCGCAGATCTGCGAGGCGCTGCACGCGGCCCACGACGCGGGGATCATTCACCGCGACCTCAAGCCCGAGAATATCTTCCTCTCCGAGCGCAACGACGACGTCGACTTCGTCACCCTGCTCGACTTCGGCATCGCCAAGAACGTCGATCTCGCCAGGGAGGGCGAGGCGCGGCTGACCACCCCGGGCATCGCCATCGGCACCCCGGAGTACATGGCGCCCGAGCAGGCCGCCGGCGAGGAGATCGACCGGCGGATCGACGTCTACGCCACGGCGACGATGCTCTACGAGCTGCTCACCGGGCGCCTGCCGTACAGCGCCCAGAACCTGATGCAGCTGCTGAACATGAAGGCCTCCGAGCCACCGACACCTCCGTCCCAGTACCGCCCCGAGCTGGCGGGCGAGCTCGAGGACGCGATCCTGCGGGGCCTGGCGGCCGACCGCGAGCAGCGCACGTCCACGATGCGTGAGCTGGGCGCGGCGCTCGAGCGCTACCGGACTCTGCGCCTGGGCAACGATCCCACGGTGCCCTTCGCCACCGACGGGGAGGAGGTGACGCCGGCCTTCGGTGATGCGACCGCGCCGCAGCAAATGGGCCCGCCGGGCGCTCCCGGCGCCGCGGCGGATGATCTCGAGCGATCGATCGCGAGGACCCCGCCGAGCCAGCCCGCGGGACGCGGCCAGCGTGGCAGCTGGATCGCCTTCGGCCTGGTGCTGGCGCTGCTCGGGGGGCTGGCGGCCTGGTACCTGACCACTCAGCGGCGCCGGGTGATCGTCGCGGCCGTCGATGCCGCGGCGGGGCCGCCGGAGGACGCCGGTGTGGCCGTGGCGCCCGACCTCGCGCCCCACGACAGCGCGCTGGAGCCGGACGTCACCCGTCGGCGGATGAGCCCGCAGGAGATGGCGCGGCTGCTCGAGTGGGCCAAGCGGGCGGCGGATGGGCGGCGCTACCTGCGTCCGAAGGGCGACAACGTCGGCGAGTTGCTCCAGCGGATCACCGCTGACTATCCGGACCACCCGCAGGTGGTGGCCTTTCGGCAGCGCCTGGCGCGGCAGCTCGCCCGGCGGGCTCTCAGGGCCAGGCGGCGCCATGCCGACAACTCGGCGGCCAGGACCTGCAGGGCCTGGATGGCATTGGTCCCCGGGGACACGCGGCCCCGTCGCCTGATGCTGAGCTTGCTGGTCAAGCGGGGGCGGCGGGCGCTCTCGCGGCGGCGCTTCAAGGGGGCCCGCAAGGACGCGCTGGAGGCCCATCAGCTAGCGCCTGGTTCGGCCTCGCCGCTGCTGCTGCTCGGCGATCTAGCGGCGCGCCGGCGGCGGATCGCTGTGGCCGCGAAGCACTACAAGGACGCGCTGAGGGCGCCCGAGTTGACGCGCTGGCAGCGGCGGCTGGTGCGGGCGCGCCTCAAGCGGCTGCGGCGGCGGTGAGCGATGGTCGATCGGGAGCAGGTCGATCGGGAGCAGGCGGAGACGGCGCGCCTCGACGTGTTGACCTTCGAGCTCGGTACGCGCCGCTGCGCGATCGACATCGGCTGGGTCCGGGAGGTGCTGCGCTTCGGGCCGATCACGGCCGTGGCGGCGACGCCGCGGGAGATCATCGGCGCGATGAACGTCGCCGGGATGGTGCTGCCGGTGGTCGACCTGGGCCTGCTGCTCGGCGAGGGCGAGACCAGGCCGCGGCAGGGTGATCCCGGACTGAGGGTCGCCGACAGCAACACCCAGGTGGTGCTGTCGCTCGGGCGGGTGGTGGAGGTCGCGCGGCTGCGGTCGGCTCAGCCAATGCGTCGCAGGGGACGGGGAGCGGAGGCCGCCGGCGGGCAGCCGGACCGGCGGACGGTGTTGACCCGCGTGCTGACCACCGAGCAGGGCACGCTGCACCTGGTCGACGTCTCAGCGGCGCTCGAGGAGATCAACCAGCGCGTGACGGGCGCCGTCCGTCGCCTGCGCGAGGGGCCCGGATGAACCGATGAGCAAACGCCAACAGAGCGAGGGTCGGCCCGAGGGTCGTGGGTTGGGCCTGATGACGAAGATCGGGCTCGGGATCGTCGGCCTCGCCGTGGTCGCGGTGGGCACCGTCGTGGTCACCTGGTGGGTCGCCGACGACAACCTCGAGCGCCTGGCGGCGGACCAGCGGCGGGCGCTCGAGAAGATGGTCGGGCGGAACCGACGGGTGCTGGCCAGCATCGAACGCTCGAACAAGGAGGCGATGGCACGGGCGCGGCAGGTCTCGCGAGAGATCGTGCAGGACAACCTGCGCAAGCACGCCCTCGGCGCCGCCCGGCTGGCCGAGGCGTTGTTGAAGCAACAGGCGGGCGTGCCGGTACGACGCAACGCCGAGCTGATCGACTACATCAGGCGCACACGGATCGGCCGGGCGGGGCAGGTCTTCATCTTCGATCACCAGCAGGGGGTCCGGGGCAAGATCGTCATCCACCAGATCCCCGAGGTCGAGGGCAAGCGGCTCGACCGTCAGTATCCCGCGCTGGCCAAGGCGCTGCACGAGCAACGCTGGGACCAGCAGCTCGGGCAGCGGCCGCCCGCCGGGCGCCTGACGTCCCGTGACCTCAAGGGGACCCTGATCGCGCTCGATGCACGAGAGGTGCCCAACGTCTTCGTCGTCACGCGCCTCGGACAGACGACGCTGTCGTTCGTCGCGGCCACCGACCTCGGCGGAATGCTGCACTCGGTGCTCGGCGGGATGACCGACGCGCTGCACGATGTGGCGCAGATCTCGGAGAACAGCCACCGCAAGATCGTCGCCGAGACGAGCCTACTCTCCGCCAGGCTCGCGCGTCAGATCGACGGCTTCGAGTCGCGGCTGGCGTGGGTGCTGGTGATCATGTTTCTCGTCGCCGTGGCCCTGGCCTGGTTCATGATCGGCTACTTCCGTCGGGCACTGGTGCAGCCGGTCCGGGACCTCGGCGCGCTGGCCGAGCAGATCCGGCGCGGGCGCTACGACGAGCGGGCGAAGGTGCGCGCATCGGGCGACGAGCTGGACAACCTGGCGCGGTCGTTCAACGCGATGCTCGACCGGATCGTGGGGCTGCTCCGCAGCGACGAGGGCAAGCAGCGGCTCGAACGCGACATCGTCGCCCTGCTCGAT
>JAUVBO010000689.1 GCA_030591195.1 Pseudomonadota bacterium | reverse complement strand
GGAGCACGATCCGGTAGTAGTGGGGCGCGCAGGTCGGCCGCATCAGCAGCTGATCCTCCTGCCGCTCGGCGTCGTAGTGCCAGTCGAGGATCTCGTCGTAGTCCTCGGCCGAGATCAGCTCCTTCATCACCTCCTCGCCACGACCGGTGGGCACGATCATGAACATGTACCAAGCCGTGGCGCCGAGCTGCTTGGCCAGCTCGAAGGTGGCGGGGATCTCCCGCTGGTTGCGCTTGGTGAACGAGGAGTTGATCAGAAACGGCACCTCCTCGCGGCGCAGCAGCTCGGCGGCGCGGACGGTGGCCTCGAAGGCTCCCTGCTGCTGGCGGAAGTCGTCGTGAACTGGAGCGGTCGGGCCATCGAGCGACAGCGACACCATCTTGATCTCGGCGTCCTTCATCTGCCGGCAGACACCGTCGTCGACCAGCAGCCCGTTGGTCGCGATGCACATCCGCAGACCGAGCCCGGTGCCGTGGCGAGCGATGTCGAACAGGTCACCGCGCAGCAGCGGCTCGCCACCGGTGAGGACCACCACCGGCGAGTAGTCCGCCGCGATCTGCGTCAGCAGCCCGCGAGCCTCGTCGGTGTCGAACACCGCGCCGAGGGAGACGTCGTCGGACGAGGAGCGGCAGTGGACACAGCGCAGGTTGCAGCGCCGGATCACCTCCCAGGCGATCCACTTGACGGGCGGCGTGGTGTTTAGGTCGTTGCCCATCGCTCAGCAGGTATACCACCACTGCCCTCGAACCGCATCTGATGCCCACCTGTCGATGCTCAAGTCCTACGCGAGAGTGAGGGGCATCACATCGCCGGAGGAATGGCGCAAGGACGACCGTAGCATCGGCGGGTCTCTTGGCCCGGCGTGGCCTTGAGTCAGTGATCGACATCAAGAACAGGGGAGCATTGCTGATGAAACTCAAACTCCAGCTCGTCTCGTTGCTGGTCGCCGCCGCCTTCGCCATCGCCGCCGTGGGCTGCGGCACCACCGTCTGCGAGAGCGCCTGCGAGAAGCAGAAGAGCTGCGTCCAGAACCTCGACTGCGCCGCGAGCGGCCCGGCCTGTGAGTTCACCAAGCAGATGCTCGGACAGCTCGACTGCTCGGCCGCCGGCGATGCCTGCTCGGGTCAGACCGAGGCGGCCTTCAAGGAGCTCGACAGCTGCGAGCTCGACCCCGCCACCTGCGAGTGCAAGAAGTAGCAGTCGTCGTCGACGATCGTTCAGCCGACCAGCACCACGCCGAGGTTGCGGTCCTCGGGGATCTGGAAGTGAAGCTGGAGCAGGTCCCGGTCACGGGTCTGGCCCGCCCGGCCCACGGTGATCACCCCGTCGAGCAGCTCGATGGCGTTGCGGTGATCGCCGATGGCGTCAAAGCCAGTGAGGTCGACCAGCATGTGGGCGAAGACCTCGCGGTTGTCCTGGATTATCCACGCCAGCTGGGGCACGCCGGCACCGACCTCGCCGATCCACTTCGGCACCACCAGCGCCAGCGATCCGCGCAGCCAGCGGGTGACGAAGATCGAGTCCGATCCCTCGTCGGCGGCCGCCTCCCCCGCCACCGGCAGGCCAGGGCGGAAGACGTTGGCGTCGATGAAGGCCGCCGTGCCGCGGCTGAGATCGGCGAGGGCCCGACCGAGCTGGATCGCCAGCGGCGGCACCGAGACCGTGGAGCTCGCCGGCCAGAAGCCGATCACCTGCCGGCCGCTCTTGTCGATTCGCCGGGCGATGCGGATCAACTCGGCGTAGAGCTTCGGATCCCGGCTCTCGTCAGCCAGCTCGATGCCAAGCTCGGTGAGCAGGTCGGGCTGTTGCTCGGCGGTCATGCCCGGTGAGCCTACCAGAACCAAACTATGCTAACTATGGGGCACAGGGTTCGGCGCACCTGCCGGACAGTGGAGGCGAGCAGAAGGTCCGGGCGATGGCTCACCGACGACTCAGATCCCAGGCGCTGCTGCTGGCGACGGTCTTGCTGGCCCTACCGGCGCCGGCCCACGCCCAGCTCAGCTGGCAGGCCCTCGGCACGCTGACCACCGGCGCGACCAACGATGCCCTCCCCGGCGCCGAGGGTGACGGGGCCGACAGCTACACCGAGATCAGCCCCAGCCTGCGCCTCGGCCTGCGCAGCGGCCGGGCGCTCCACCAGCTGGAGTACGCCTTCGCCGCCACGGTCTACGCGGCCAACTTCGACGAGGGCAGCTCCTACGCCAACAACGTCGCGCTGCTGTCGCTGATCCAGGCGACGCCCAACCTGCGCCTCGGCCTCGGCGCCGGGTTCAACCAGGGCCAGCAGAACGCCCTCTCCGGCGAGGAGTTGCTCGCCAGCGGTGTCCAGCCCTCGGGCGCGGTGGGCTTCATCGAGCCCTCGGCCAGCGAGGGGCTCGACTGGCAGCTCGACCCCTGGTGGTCGCTGAGCCAGACCCTCGAGGGACGCTTCTACCGCGAGCTCGCCAGCGAGACCCAGCCGCCCCAGCCTGATGGGATGACGATCCAGAGCTCGCTCGGCCTGACCCGCGCCTTTGCTCGCTCGCGCGTCGGGGGACGCGTGGTCGGCACCTACAACACCAACCTCGAGTACGCCGACACGATCACGCCGCCAGCGCCGGACAACGACCGCTGCATCGCCCTGCCGGCCGGTGGCTGCCGCTTCGCCACCGAGCGGCTGCAGGGCGTCGAGCTGCGGGCCGAGAGCTCTTACGATCTGTCGCGATCACTGGCGCTCGATCTCGACGCCGGCTTGCTCGAGGCCTCCACCAGCGTCGACTGGGGTCAGGCCTACTTCCAGCCCACGGCCCGGGTGGCGCTCCGCTTTGCCGGAGCGCGGGCCACCGCAGCGATCTCGTTCGCCCACACCTTCGAGCCCTCCCTGCGCCTCGGCGAGAGCTTCCGCTACGAGCGCCTGCGCCTCGAGGGCCGGCTGCCGATCGGGACGGCGTTTCGCGAGCGCTGGTTCGTCACCGGCGCCGCCGGCTACGACTACGCCCAGCAGATCGAGATCGCCAAGGACGAGCTGGGCGACAGCGCCCACCTGATGGTGGCCCAGGCCGGCCTGCAGTGGGTGATCAACGACAGCGTCTCGGCGCTGGCGCGCTACGAGCTGACGGTTCAGACCGCCCTGGCGGAGGCAGGCGGCTACACGCGCCACGCGCTGCTCGCCGGAGTCGAGGTTCGCTACCCGGGCTCGCGCCAGCCCCACCAGCGCATCCGTCGGTCCCTGCCGCACCAGCTCGACCAGCGACGGTGGGACGAGATGTTCACGCCGGCCCCTGGCCAGCAGCGCCCAAGTGTTTCGCCGGTCCAACCCGGCGGCTAGCCGATCACTTGCGGTAGAAGAAGCGCTCCGTCTGCAAGGCGAGGTGCGCCGTGCTGTCGGCGTAGGCGCTGACGCGACGCTGCTCGTAGGCGGCGACGCCGCCGGTGTTGGCCCCGAAGATCGTCGTGTAGGCCGCCGCGTAGCCCGCCCGGCGCAGGGCAGCAACGCAGCGCTGGTCGT
>JAUVBO010000049.1 GCA_030591195.1 Pseudomonadota bacterium | reverse complement strand
GCGCCGCTGGTGCGCGGCTTGCGCTTCGAGGATTCTGGAAGATCCCTGATCATGAGCTACCCTTACCGGATCGACTGACAGCGAGCGAAAGGCACCTCGATGATCCCTCGAGCATCGCGAGCATCGATCGCGCTGCTGGCCACGGCCTGCATCGCCGGCGGCTGCAAGCGAATTGAGCCGAGCAGCCCGGCCCGCCCGGTGGCCAAGGCCACGTCGGCCGCGAGCAGGCCAGCCGACCGTCAGCCAGCGAAGCCAGCGAGGCCAGCGGCGGCGACGCCGCCGCTGATCGACTCCCACGTCCACCTGACGCCGCTGCCCCAGACGGTCAACTTCGCGCTGCGGATCTTCGCTGCCGTCGGGGTGAAGAAGTTCGCCGTCAAGAGCGCCGGCAGCTACGGGACGCCGCGCTACCAGGCCACTCGGTCGGTGGCCCGGGCCCTCGGCGACGCGATGGCCTTCTTCATCAACCTCGACTGGGACGGCATCGACGACCCCCGCTGGGCCAAGCGCGAGGCTGACCGGCTCGCCAAGGCGATGAACGACGGCGCCTCGGGGGTCAAGATCTTCAAGGCGCTCGGCCTCGGCGTCCGCCTCAAGGACGGCAGCCTGCTCAAGGTCGACGACCGTCGCCTCGATCCGATCTGGCGTCGAGCGGCGAAGGTCAAGGCGATCGTCGCCTGGCACGTCGCCGACCCGGTCGCGTTCTTCGAGCCGATCACCAAGAAAAACGAGCGCTACGACGAGCTAAGCCAGGCCCCCGAGTGGAGCTTCCACGGCAAGGACTACCCATCCCACGCCGCGCTGATCGCTGCCCGGGACCGGGTCCTGGCCCGTCACCCGAAGACCACCTTCCTCGGCATCCACCTGGCCAACTACCCGGAGAACATCGACTACGTCGACCGGCTTCTCGACCGGCAGCAGAACCTCTTCGTCGACGTCTCGGCGCGGCTGCCCGAGGTCGGCCGTCACCCCGCCAAGCGCGTGCGGGCGCTGTTCATCAAGCACCAGGAGCGGATCCTCTTCGGGACCGACATCATCGTCACCCCGAGCGGCATGCAGCTCGGCTCGGTCTCGGATGGCGAGCCGCCGCAGTACGAGGACGCGCTGCGCTTCTACGCCGCCCACCGCCGCTTCTTCGAGACCGCGGACCGGCAGATCGCCCACCCGACGCCGATCCAGGGCCGATGGAAGATCGACGCGATCAACCTGCCCCCCGCGGTGCTGAAGAAGCTCTATTGGGACAATGCCGACAAGCTGATCTTCGAGCCCCGCCGCCGGTTCCTCGCCCGGACGAGCCCGCGCCGGTAGTTGCCGCTATCGGCGCTCCCGAATAACGCGGGTCAGGCGGAGGCGGGTTGCTCGGCGGCCGTGCCGAGGTAGGGCTCGCGGGTGCCCATCAGGATGTCGAACCAGGGGCGAGTGACACACCAGTTGGCATCCGGGTTCGGCCCCATGTGGTGGTCGTAGTGCCAGGGCAGCTCGCGGCGGGCCCACGCCACGTCCTGGTGGGCCCGCTTGTGCTTGCGGTAGTAGTTGACCCCGGCGTACCAGAGGGTGGTGGTGAACAACGGGGCCACTGGGAACAACGGCAGCGCCAGCAGCCCACCGGCGACCAGCGCCGCCGCCTCCTTGCCCTGGGCGTGCCAGCCGAAGACCGGTCGCTCGTAGTCCGGGTCGCGAAAACCGTTCAACCGCGAGCTACGGTGGTGGTCGTGCCAGTGGAAGTTCCAGAAGCTGCCTGGTTGACGACCGAGCCGGTGCAGAACGTGCTTGTGAAACACCCACTCGATGGCGTTGGCCGCCAACAGCCCGGCCGGGATACCGATCATCGCCCTCTCACGACTCGGGGTTGTCTCTCTGTTCGTGAGACGCGCGGGGCCCGAGATCGGTTATGGGTCGGTCGGTAGACGGGGTCGCCCGAGGCTCCGCGTCGCCGGTCCAGCTCCGCATCAGCGCCGGTAGCTCGCCCTTGGCCAGCGCCTCGCGCACCGCTTCGCCCGGGACCGCCTCGACCCGTCTTCCTTGGCGCAGGACCTCGACTCGGGTCAGGTGCGCAGCGAAGCGGTCGAGGTCGTGCTCGGCCCAGAGCACCGCGAGGCCATCTCCCAGCAGCAGCGCGATCTCGTCCACCAGCGCCGCGCTGCTGCTGGCATCGAGGCCAGCCAGGCCCTCGTCGAGGATCAGCGCCCGGGGCTCGGCCACCAGCGCCACGACCCAGGCCGCCTTGCGCTGCATGCCGTGGCTCAGCTCGCCGATCAGCCGGTCGGCGTCACCGGCAAGCCCGGCTCGCCCGAGCAGGCGCTCGAGCCGCGCCTGGTCCACCTCGTGGTGCTTGACGCCGCAGGCGAACTCGACCATCTCGAGCACGGTCAGGTACGGCGGCAGCAGCAGGTCCTGGGCGACGAAGCCGAGCGCCCGCCGTGCCGCGAGAGGCTCGCCGAAGACCTCGTGCCCACCGACCAGCGCCTGCCCCTCGTCCGGGACCAGCTGCCCGCTGAGCATCGAGAGGGTCGTCGTCTTGCCAGCGCCGTTCTCGCCCACCAGCGCCACCAGCTCGCCGGGCATCACCGCCAGGTCGAGGTGATCGAGGGCCAGCCGCTGGCCGTAGCGCTTGGTCAAGCCACGGGTCTCGATCCGCGCGCGGCCCCGGTCGCTCATCCTTCACCTCGCTGGCGGAGGGGGACGGCAAGCCCGGCCAGCAGGCCCCCGAGTAGCAAGCCGCCGGCCAGCGCCAGCCCAAGCGGCAACGACAGCAGCGCCGCGACCAGGCCCGCGCACAGGGCCAGCGGCGCCGCCAAGCGCGCGACCAGGCCCCAGCGCGGGCCGACCTGCTGCCCACCCCGACGGATCCGCGGCGTGGTCGCGCCGATGCAGAGGGCCGCCGCGCCCACCAGCACCGCCGTGGTGGCCGCCGCCGCGCCGACGCCGTGGCGATGACCAAGGGCGAGGGCCACGGCGAGACCGAGGTGCCCGGCAGCGAAGAGCAGGGCGAACATTCGGCCGAACCAGGCTGCCGCCGACGGCCGTGGCAAGGTCAGGGCGAAGGCGGCCCCCGACTGGCGCGGGGTCCGCCGGGTGGGCAGGCCCGCGGCCCACACGCAGAGCAACACCCCGGCCACCGGCGCGGCGGCCACCGGGTCGCCGATGTTGACCGCGTAGCCCAGCACCACCAGCATCGCCAGCACCAGGGTCGCCCAGAGCCCGCGGTGCGCCCGGGCCTGCTCGCGCAGCTCGCGACGGTAGTGCGGCCGCGCGGCCCGGGGCAGCAGCCGCGACAGCCCGAGCCCGTAGGGCGGGTCGGCGGGTGCGGGACGCCCGCCGTAGACCGTCTTCGCCTCCTCGATCACCCGCGGGATCACCTGTAACGCGAAGCGCCGGTAAGAGGAGACGCCGGCGGCGAGCAGCGCCAGCCCGGCGACCAGCGGCGCGAAGATCAGCCCGGCACCAGCCACGAGCCCGCCACCGCTGGCGGTCGCGGCGAGGATCCGCAACAGCCCCGCCTGAGCCACCAGCGCCGCGCCGGCGACGGCGAAGAAGGCGAAAGCCGGCAGGTAGAGGAACGGCGCGTGACGCCCGCTGGAGAACGGACCGGCGGCCTGCTGGCGCAGCCGGACGACCCACGGGGCCTTGACGGCCGCCGCCGCCGCGCAGAGCCCGGCGCAGCCGATGGCCGCGAGCAGCCCGCCGACGTACACGACGCCGCAAAACAGCGGCAGGGCGATCGCGATCGGCGCGGGCTCGCCCCAGCCCGCGCCAACACCGAGACCCACGGCGGCCAGCGCCCCCCCGAGCTGGCCGCCGATCAGCCGGCGCAGCCCGAGGCGCAGGTGGAAGCCGGCGGCGATCGGCCAGGGCAGCAGCGTGCCGTGCAGCGGGTCGTGATAGAGCGCCCCCACGGCTGCGACGGGCAACGGCGCGACGAAGGCCAGGGAGAGGAAATAGAGCGCGTCGGCGATCTCGGGCGCCGCGCCGCCGCGCAGGTCGAGGCCGAGCCAGACGCCGAGCCCCGCCGCCAGCAACACCAGCCATCCGAGCCCGCTCGGCTCGGCCCGCGCGCGAGCGCGCCGGAGCACCCCGAGCGCCGCCGCGGACGATGGTGCCGCCGCGGACGATGGCGGAGTGATGGTGTCGCCTGACACGGCGTCGACTGTAGCAGAGGGAATCGCTCGACACCCGCACTCTCCCCTACGCGTACATCGCGATCTACCAGCCCCAGCCCGCCCGGTGAGGGTCGAGGCCTGCTCCTCTTCGAAGGAGTCAGAGGGCCGCGCGAAGCTCCGCGAGGAAACGCTCATTTTCCCTTGGCAGCCCGACAGTCACTCGGAGGTGCCCTTGGAGCCCGACGAAGCCCGAGGCGTCCCGCACGCGCACCCCGCGCTCGAGCAGCCGACGGTAGATCACCGCCGCCGGCGGCTGGGTCGGTCCCGGGCGAAACAGGATGAAGTTCGCCACGCTGGGCCAGACCTCCAGCCCCATCCCGGTGAGCCCTGCCTCGAGCTCGCCACGTTCTGCGATCACGTCGGCGACCCGATCGGCCAGGTGCCCGCGCAGTCGCTCGAAGCAGGCCGCCACCGCTAGCTGGAGGTGGTTGAGGTGGTAAGGCGCGAAGAGCAGGCGCTCGAGCGCGGCGATCAGCGGTGCCCGGGCGATCGCGTAGCCGAGCCGCACCCCGGCGAGCAGGGACTTGGACAGCGACCGGCCGACGATCAGGTTCGGGTAGGCGTCGAGCAGGTCGACCGAGCTGGCGCCAGCGCCGGCGAAGTCGACGTAGGCCTCGTCGACCAGCACCGCCCGCGCCGGCTCGATGCCCAGCGCGCGCTGGATCACCGCCCGCTCGACCACCTGGCCGGTGGGGTTATTCGGCGAGACCAGGACCAAGAGATGGTCCGGGCGGCTGCCCACCAGCAGCTCCGCCGTCAGACCCTCGGCACGGAGCGCCACGCGCTCGAGCCCCGTCCGGGTCAGCTGGGCGAAGTGGGCGTAGATCGGGTAGGTCGGCTCGAAGATCCGCGCCCGTCGCCCCGGGCCCCCCATCGCGAGGAAGCAGGCAAGGATCACCTGGTCGCACCCCACGGTGAGCACCACCCGCCGGGCAGGCTGGCCGATGGCGCGGGCGAACCGTTCCTTGACCGCAGCGTAGGCCGCCGGCTGGGGGTAACGGTTCCAGGCCTCGTCGGCGAGGGTGGCGACCAGCAGCTCGCGCAGCCCTGCTGGCAGGTCCGCCGCGGCCTCGTTCTGATCGAGCTTGGCGCGGGAGGCCACCTCGTCGACGTCGAACTTCGCGTCGAGCGAGAGCGCCGGGTCGAGCAGCGAGCGAGGATCCACGGCCATCGTCCCACGCTCGCTCACCACGAGGGCGGAAGTCAACGCAACGGCCGCGCAAGCGCGAGCGATTCTGTGCTAAATCGATAGTTGATGATCGCCACGCCGAAATGGATCCCCCGCGTCGCCGCGCCGCTGGTGCTGCTGACCCTCTGGCTGTCGCCACGATCGGCACCGGCCGTGGAGTTCGAGCTGCTCGCCAGGGAGCTGAGCTTCTGCGGCACCACGGACTTCACCTACACCTACTTCAGCCTCGACGATCCCCAGTACGATGGGCTGCACCGGGTGGTCAACGTGCTCGACCTGACCCTCAGCACCGGCGACATCCGGCTCGCTGGGCGGTTCGACCTCTTCGTCTTCGGCGACCGGCCGATCGCCCAGCCAGGCCGCTTCGTCAACCAGTACCTGCTCTACCGCGAGCAGGCGATCTCTCCCGAGCGGCTGTCCTTCGAGGTCGCGCGCCCCGAGCTCGACCTGACCCTCGGCGACTTCTACGCCTCGTTCGGCAAGGGCTTGGCGCTCAACGTGGTCAAGATCGATGCCCTCGGCCAGGACACGGCGATTCGCGGCGGCAAGCTGAAGATCCACCACGCCGACCTCGGCCTGACGTTCCTCGCCGGCGAGTTCAACCCGCTCGACGTCGACAACGCCACCGGGAAGGTCGCGCCGTGGCGCATCGAGCCGATCGTCGCCGGAGAGGTCGAGTACCGGTTCTTCGACACGGTGCTCGCCGGCGCCCATGCGGTGCTGGTCATCGCCGACCACGGCCAGTGCGCCAAGCAGAGCCCTGGCGAGACGGTGCTGCCCAGCTGCGGAGCGATGCGCACCGACCACCACGCGATCTGGGGCGCCCGCTTCGAGGCCCCGGAGCTGTTCGGCGGGCGGCTGAGCCTCGGTGGCGAGGTCGACCTCCAGCGAACGATGAACCTCGGCGAGGTGGTCCGGGGTCCCGATCGCGAGCAGGGCGGGTTGTTCTCCGACGCGCGCGGGCCGGGCCTGGCGATCTACACCACCGCCACGCTACAGCTCGGCGAGGTCACGCTGCTCGGCGAGCTCAAGCACTACGACGACTTCCAGCTCAAGGCGCCCGAGGGCACGGGCGAGCCGTACCAGCTGCTCTACCACCAGCCACCGACCCTCGAGCGGGTCAGGGCCGAGCTGACCGACAACCGCACCGTCACCGGCGGCCGGCTGCGGATCGACTATTCGCTGTCCGACGACCTGCTGCTCTTCGCCAACTACGGCTTCTTCGACAGCCGGTTCGGCGGCGAGCACCAGGTGCACGACCCATTCGCCGGCTTCGAGTGGACCTGGCAGGAGGGCGACGGGCACCTCAACCTCACCAGCGGCGCCCGCTACGAGACCGACCGGGCGGCCGGCGAGCTCTCCCGCCTCGACGTCCACGTCGAGCTCGACGTCGAGCAGGCGCTGTTCAGCACCCACGCCGTCAAGGTCGCCGCGTTCTACCAGCACCGGCGCAAGCGGCTCGGCATCCTCCAGGAGTGGAACGAGCTCGACACCGTGCTCGAGTACAAGTGGTCGCCCCACCTCGCCGCAGCCTTCACCGTCGAGCTGCAGAGCGACTCGACCACCGCCTGGCAAAACGAGGTCTACCTCGGCGGGTCGGTGCGCTACTTCCTCGACCCGAGCAGCTTCGTCGGCGTGCGCGTCGGACAGAACCGCGGCGGGCTGAAGTGCCTCAACGGCACCTGCCGGATCTTCCCGCCCTTTGCCGGTGCCCAGGTCTTCGCCACGGCTCGCTGGTAGCAAACGAGATCTAGCCCATCATTCCCCATGCACTCTTGGGTCTTGCCGGGCGCGCAGTGAGAGTTTTTCTTGCTGCACAATAAGAAAACAGCTGGTGGATCATGAGAGAGACTATCAACGACGCCACCATAACCAACATGAATCACTGTTGTATTTCGCACCGTCTCGAGTCACAAATAACATGGGGTTGCATACAAAAACACTCCCCCATGTATCGGTCTTTGTGGTAGGGTGTCTACCGTTCCGTACAGACGAAGCGTTCAAGAACACAGGTCGAGCTAGTGTGGGGGATGTTCTGGGTCAAACCAGCGCTCCTGACACTCTCCTGCGGCGGTAAAGGTGGTGTCATGAAAGAGCTTCAGGAGAAATTGTTGGCGCTCAGCGCCGATGCCTACGCGCATCATCAAGTAAGAGGCGACTCGTTCGCATTGCAGGTCGCCGACGTCACCGCCGGGCTGGCCCTACGGGTCAAGCAGCTGACCGCTGCTGCGCAGATGCAAGCGCTCGCAGCCGAATCAACGCCTCTCGATCAGCTGGCCATACCCCTCGAGGAGTATCCCCCGGCCTGATCCGCCCCCCCCTCACCCCGCTGCACCCAAACCTTGATCCCTGCCTGATCCCGCCCGCGACATGCGCGGGAGTGCTGCAACTGACTGAAAGTTGTCTCGAACTTTCGGATCGGCTAGAGTCGATTCTCGACCAGCTGCCGCCAGAGCGGGGACACGTCAGCGATATGCCGAAGGATCGACTCGGAGATATTCTGATGCGCGCGGGTCTGCTCGACCGCCCGGGCCTCGAGCAGGCTCTCGCCGAACAACGTCGATGGGGCGGCCTGCTTGGTCGTTACCTCGTCGAGCTCGACCTGGTCAGCGAGGAGAACCTGGTCCGCGCCCTGAGCACCCAGTACAAAATGCCGGCGGTCACACTGACGGCGAGCAAGCTCGACGTCGAGGTCGCCCGGCTGGTGCCCCAGCGAATATGCGAGCGCCACCGGCTGATCTGTTTCCGCGCCGATACCAAGAACCGCTTCCTCGACATCGCGATGGCCAACCCGGCCAACGGCGACGCCATCGACGACGTACAGGTGGCGACCCAGTACAACGTGCGAGCCCACATCGCCGGCCCGAGGGTGATCGACCAGGCGATCACCTACATCTACTACGGCGAGCTTCCCCAGCTCGGCGGAGAGGTCGACCTGTCGCCGGACTCGGTGCTGCGCAACGACGGCCCACTGCTCGACCGGCACCGCACAGCCCCAACGGTGGAGGCGGAGAGCTTGCCCACGACCCGACGGAGGGATCGGGCGACCCGCGAGGTGACCGCCGCGGACTTCCTCAGCGGCGAGGTCTCCCTCGGCGAGGACCAGGCGGAGGCGCCCGTGGCGGTGGTGCCGTTGGCGATCGCTCCGTCGCCGCAGCTCCCCCCGGTCCCGCCCAAGGGGCCGATCCAGATGACCCACAGCGTCGAGCTGCCGATCACCGTCGAGGACGAGCTGGACGATCCGCGGACTCGAGAGCTGAGCCTGCGAATCGCCCAGCTTGAGGTCACCCTTGCGCACCAGAGCCGGGCCCTCGAGGCAGTCGTCAAGCTGTTGGTGCGCAAGAGGCTGCTGTCGCCCCAGGAGGCGAACAAGATGGCCGCGGGCAAGTGACGCCCAGGGCCCCCCGGCCCGTGACGCGGCGGGCGACATGGAGCCCGAGCGACCCGGGAGCGCGCCGCGGAAGACCAGGGAGTCGCCGTGCCCGCTGACCGCTGCCTGCCGACCCCGCTGAGCGCCGCCGACCTCGACGACGATCCCACAATCCGCGGGCTGCTCGCCACCGACCTCGAGCACGCCGCCCTACGGGTTGGCCCCGTCGAGGCCCAGCTCGAGCGCGAGGAGCGCCGAGTCCGCCAGGCGCTCGACCACGACGGCTTCGGCTTCCTGCTGCCCGGCGTCGGGCTGACCGTGGTGCGATCCCTGCGCTGGGACAGCGCCCATTTCGGCTTTCGCTGCGCGGACCTGCAGCGCTGCTATCGCGCACCCGACGCGACGGAGGCGGCGCTCGGCGCGCTGCTCGACGCGACGGTGGCGGCGGCCGATGCCCGTCGGGTGCGGATGCTCAGTGCTCGCCTGCTCGCCAGCGATCCGCTCGCGCTCG
>JAUVBO010000741.1 GCA_030591195.1 Pseudomonadota bacterium | reverse complement strand
GGCCCGGCGACGGGCGACGATCCAGATGATCTGGGGGATCTGGCCGTAGTGGGTCAGCTGGGCCAGCTGAGCCGGGGCGGGCGCGCCGACGGTCCGCCGTCGCCGGGCGCGATCGAGCAGGTTGGCGGCGCGTGGCGGGAGACGCTCGATGCCGGGGTCGAAGGTCGGGTCCGCGGCAATCGCCGCGGAGAGGGCCTCGTAGGCGCCATCCTCGTCCGCCGGCTTGAGCAGCAGCGCCAGGGCCAGGGCGCCGTGAGCCTGGCCGAGCAGGCGGCGGGCGTGGTAGCGGGCGGAGGTTTCGTTGAGCTTGATGATCGCCTGACGGATCTGGCGGATCGCCTCCTGCCGCCGCATGTTCACCGCCGCCGCTTCCCCTTTTTCGATCAACGTTCGCGCCTCGTCCAGGGATCGCCCGACGCCAACGGCGCTGGCAAACCGAGCCTGGAGCAGGACCGGGAGCAGGACGCCGGGTAGCCTCTTCTTCGAGATTGCCTCTGCCAGCGCGCGGTCGATCTCGCCGGCCAGGGCCGGGTCGCCGTCCACGGGAAGGATCCCCGTGTCGACCTCGCCCTGTGCCACGCGCGGCCCGGACAAGACCAATCCGAAGACGAGCGCGAGACCCACGCGCCCCCATCGACCCGGGAGCTCCAGTGGTCCAGACCACGCCAGGCAAGCACTGGTTCTCATCCGGGGTCTCGCTCGTTGTCGGGTTGGTCTTCTCTGGACATGTCGTGTTTGCGCAGCAACTTGCGGACCAGGTGCCGGTCGACGCCGGCGCCGCTGGCGATTCGGCTGATGTTGTAGCCGTGCCGCTCGAGCAGGCTCGCGAAGTAATGGGCCTCGAACTGGCCAAGGAGCTGCTCCTTGACCTCCTTGTACGGACGATCGAGCCAGCGCTGGGGCATGGCCTGGGCGACCCAGGTCTCTTCGTCCCCGGCAGGTGGAGCCCCGGGCATCCGGGCGATGTCCTGGGCGCCGTCGCCGAGCACCATGGCCCGCTCGAGCACGTTCCTCAGCTCCCTGACGTTGCCCGGCCACTGGCGGCTGCACAGCGCCTCGAGCACCTCGGGGGTCAGCACCGCGTCCGGGTTCGGGCAGGCGTTCCGTCGGAGGAAGGCGCGAGCCAGCGTCGGGATGTCCTCGGGGCGTTCCCGCAGCGGGGGAAGCCGGACCTTGACCACGCCGAGGCGGTAGAACAGATCCTCACGGAATCGCCCCTCCTTCACCAGCTGCTCGAGGTCGCGGTGGGTCGCGGCCACCACGCGGAAGTCGACCTTGCGGGGCTCGTGGGTGCCGAGGCGGCTGACGGTGCGCTGGTCGAGAACCCGCAGCAGGCGGGTCTGGAGCTCGAGGGGGAGCTCGCCGAGCTCGTCGAGAAAGACCGTCCCGCCCGCGGCCTGCTCGAACACGCCGGCCCGGTCCGAGACCGCGCCGGTGAAGGCGCCCTTGCTGTGCCCGAAGAGCTCGGACTCGATCAGCTCGGAGGGGATCGAGCCGCAGTCCACCACCACCAGCTCCCTGGCGGCCCGCGGCGACTGCAGGTGGATCTCTCTCGCGACGAGCTCCTGGCCCGTCCCGGTCTCGCCCTCGATCATCACGGTGCTGTCCGTGGGCGCCACCGCGGCGAGGATGCCGAAGACCTCCTGCATCGGCCGTGAGGTGCCGATCAGCGAGCCGAAGGCCTCGCGCGGCACGAGGGTGATCGACCGCTCCTCGCCCCGCTCGATGCGCAGCACGGTCTCGCCGAGGCGGATCTCGGCGCCGGGGCCGATCAGCACCTCGTTGATCCGCGCCCCGCGGTAGAAGGTCCCGTTGGTGCTGTCGAGGTCGCGGACCAGGTAGCCCCGATCGTGGACCTGGAGCTCCAGGTGCTCGCGCGAGGTCATCGCGTCCGACAGGACGAGTTGGTTGCCGGCTCCTGCCCCCACGCGAATCGGCTCGAGGTCGAGGGCGCAGCTCGCTCCGGCATCAGCTCCGCTGGCTACCCGCACCACGGCTGACCGGAGAACCATCACCGGGTGCTGGTCCTTGTACAGGAGCTGGGTCGTCCGCTCCAGCGGCGGATCGAGCGCATCTGGTTGCCGGCTCATCGCGGGCGATGTTAGGACAACGCGTCAGTTTTGTTGAGTTTGAATTTCGTCCTCGCTGCCGCGTGCCCGGGACAAAGTCTTGCGACAGCCCGCTGCCAACAGGATAATTGGGCACCGATGTCCCAACGAGACAGCCCACAGGACACCTCCGGTGCCTCCCAGAGGCTCTTCGACAGGTACGAGGTCTTGGAGCCCCTCGGCAGCGGTGGCATGGCGACGGTGTTTCGCGCACGCCTCCTCGCGCCCGGTGGGGCCACCCGTCCCCTGGCGCTGAAGCTGATCCACGCCCACCTCAGTCGCGACCCGACCTTCATCCGCCTCTTCATCGAAGAGACCCGGATCGCGATGGCGCTGAGCCACCGCAACATCGTCCAGACCTTCGACGCCGGAGAGTTCGATCAACGGCACTACCTCGCGATGGAGCTGGTCAATGGGTGTTCCTTGTCGGGGATGCTCCACCGGCTGGAAGCTCGGCAGATCGACCGCGTGCCGACGGAGATCGCCCTGTTCATCGGCGTCGAGATCTGCGCGGCTCTGTCCTACGCCCACAACTTCAGGCCCGAGCTGACCGGACAGCCCGGAGCGGTGATCCACCGCGACGTGAGCCCGAGCAACATCCTGCTGTCGGTGCAGGGGGACGTGAAGCTGGCTGACTTCGGTGTGGCCCGCGCGCTGAGCTCTCTGGCCCAGACCTCGAGCGACGTGATCAAGGGCAAGTTGAGCTACATGTCGCCCGAGCAGGCCCGCGGTCGCGCGGACCCGCGCAGCGACCTCTACTCCCTCGGCACGGTGCTCTATCGGATGTTCACCGGAAGGCCCGTCCACGACACGCCCTCCCTGGAGGACGTGCTCGAGGGCCCGAGGGATCTGACCCCGATCGGTACGCTCAACGAAGCGGTCTCCACTTCCCTCGATCGGCTGGTCATCAGCTGCCTCAGCGCCCCACCCGAGGGACGCCCGGCCACCGCCGAGGCTCTGGGTGAGGGCCTGGCCCAGGAGCTGTTTGCGCTCCAGCGCCACCGCGAAAAGCGCGTCGACCCCCACGCGCGGCTGCGCTCGTTTCTCGCCGAGCTTCCGCCGCCCCCGAGGGATCCCGCCGCCGAACGGATGGCCCAGGCCGTGCTCGCCGAGGGGCGGCTGGTCCCCTCGCTGCAGCGCGCGGAGAGGATCCCTGGCACGGCGGCGACGGTCAAGGGAGGCTCCGCCTCTTCGGC
>JAUVBO010000922.1 GCA_030591195.1 Pseudomonadota bacterium | reverse complement strand
CCGGTGCACCCCGCCCGGGCCCCCGCGCACCCGCCCGGGGTGGTGTTGGCGCTGGCCCCCCGGGCGGTGGGGGGGCACCGCGAGCACCGCCCCGACTCGGCGCGGGCGATGCACGACGAGCTCCAGCGGCTGATCCGGCTCCACAACCAGGTGGTCAGCAGCTTCGACCTCGCGGACTACCTGCGCGACCTCTTCCCCGAGTCCTCGACGCGCGATGCTGGAGAAGGCATGGCCGAGGGCACCGCGGTGGGCCGGCGCGCTGACGCGGCGCCCCCGGTGGAGGACCTCGAGCGGCGGACACTGTTTTATCTGCGGCAGCGGCGACCCGGGGGAGAGACGACCCATCCCACGGAGCTGGATCAACAGCCCGAGTCGTCGCCACGCACGCGCGACTCCACCACCGGCGCGGTGCGGGCCCTCGAGCGACACCGACGCCGCTCGCTGCGGGGCGTGGCAGCGCTGGCAGCGCTGGCGGTGCTCGTGGCCGGGGCCTGGGGCGGCTACCGGCTGCTCGGGCGAGCGGATCCCCCCGTCGCCGACCTCCGGGCCAATCCCCTGGCGGACCCGGAGGGTGGTGGCGCCGCGGACGGATCCAGCTCGGCAGTCCCCCTGGTGCTCGCTGGTGACGGCGGCCAGCCGGCCGATGTCGTCGTCGTCGGGCTAGACCCCACCGCCGTGACCGTCGGCCCGGGGAGGCTGGTGCTCGACACCACCCCGCCGGGCGCCCGGGTCAGCGCGGGCGGGGCAGGGCTCGGCAAGACCCCGCTCTCCGTCTCGCTGGCGGCCGGGCCCCACCGCCTCGTCGCGACGCTCGCCGGGCACCGACCCTACCGGGCGACGGTGCGGATCGCTCGGGGGCGCCGGACCGGGTTGTCGTGGAAGCTCGAGCCCCTGCCGGCTCGGCTCGAGGTCAGCTCGACCCATCCGTGCACCGTGAGCCTGCGGGGGAAGGCCCTTGGCGTGACCCCCGTGGCCCGGCCGGTGGATCCGGGACGGATGGCCGTCCGTTGCATCGACCGCCGGGCGGGCATCGACGTCAGGCGGACTCTGCGGGCGGCGCCGGGAAAGACCGCGCGGCTGGCCCTGCGCTTCGGGCACCTGGCCGTCAACGTTCAGCCCTGGGCGACGGTGATCGTCGACGGCCGGCGTCGGGGCAGCACGCCGCTGCGGATCCTGCTCCCCGCGGGTGAGCACCAGGTCGAGCTGCGCAACCCGGAGGCAGGCCGGCGCCGCACCCAGGCCGTGGAGATACGGCCCCGGGCGACGACTCGGGTCAGTCACTGGTGACGTGCTTCTGGGACCGCGCGCTGGAGCAGCATGACCGCCCGTTGGTGGTCAGCCGCCTTTCCTGATATCGTCACAAGCTCCCTTTGAACCTCTTCCGTGACCTTCTGTGAGATCTTCGCTGGCCAAAGACACAGCACCAGCTAGGCGTAACGCAACCAGCAGGCAGTGGACCAAGTATCTGCTGCCGCTGGTCCTCGGCCTGCTCGGCTACGGGTTCTCGCGTAGCAGCGACTTGATGGAGATCGCCGCCGGCGTGGCGATCTTTCTCTTCGGCATGGTCTCGCTCGAGCAGGGTTTTCGCGCCTTCTCCGGCGGGCTGCTCGAGCGGGTGCTACATCGCAGCACCAACGGGCTTCACAAGAGCCTGGCCTTTGGCATCGTCACCACGACGCTGATGCAGTCGAGTTCGCTGGTCTCGGTGATCACGATCTCGTTTCTCAGCGCCGGGATGATCGAGCTGGGCGCTGGCCTCGGCATCATCTTCGGCGCCAACATCGGCACCACCACCGGTGCCTGGCTGGTCGCCGGCATTGGCCTCAAGGTCAAGATCTCGGCCTATGCCCTGCCGATGCTGGTCTTCGGCGTGATCCTCGTCTTTCAGCGCGCCAAGGCGCTCAAGGGCGTCGGCTACATCCTCGCCGGCCTCGGCTTTCTCTTCCTCGGTATCCATTACATGAAGGAGGGCTTCGAGTCCTTCAAGTCCTCCTTCGACCTCGCGGCCTACGCCGTGCCCGGCATCCGCGGGCTGCTGCTCTTCGTGTTGATCGGTGTCGCCGCCACGGTGGTGATGCAGTCGAGCCACGCCACCCTGGTGCTGGTGATCACCGCCCTTGCCAGTCACCAGATCACCTACGAGAACGCCCTGGCCCTTGCCATCGGCGCCAACATCGGCACCACGATCACGGCGATCATCGGGGCCATGGGCGCCAACATCGACGGCAAGCGGCTCGCTGGCGGGCACCTGATCTTCAACATCACCACCGGCCTGATCGCGATCGTGATGATCGGGCCGTTCGTCGCCGTCGTCGCCTACATCAGCGATGCCGTCGGCATCGCCGCCACCGATCACAGCCTCCGGTTGGCCGTGTTCCACACGGTGTTCAACCTCGTCGGCGTGATCGTGATGACGCCTTTTCTCCGCTCGCTGGTGCGGTTTCTCAAGCGGGCGATGCCCGGTGAGCATGTCGAATTGACCCGCCCGCGGTACCTCAACGAGGCGGCGGCGGCGTTTCCCGACACCGCGCTCGAGGCCGCCCGCAACGAGACCGACCACCTCTACGAGAACGCCTTCATCCTCCTGGCCCACGGGATCGACCTGCACCGCGGCGAGATCCTCTCGGGCAAGGACCTGGCGGTGGCGAAGGCTGACCGCAAGGATCCGATCGAGATCGAGTTCGACGCCGACTACACCCAGACGGTCAAGGTGCTCTACGGGGCGATCGTCGAGTTCGTCACCAAGGCCCAGGCCCTTGGAACCCCCGAGCAGAGCGAGCGGATCCACCGCT
>JAUVBO010000573.1 GCA_030591195.1 Pseudomonadota bacterium | reverse complement strand
CATCGTCGCCCGGAAGTCCTGACCGCCGCGGGACTGGTAGCGGATTCCGACGCGCCCCGTTTGGCGTTGGCCAGGGCTTTGCGCTGGCGCGGTGAGCCGCTGCCTTCGCCAACCCGAGATGCGGTAGGCTCGGGTGCCCGGCGTGCGCTCGCGGATGGGCGACAGCGCCGCGGACCAAAAGGACAACGAGACCATGCCCAAGATCGCCTGTGTGACCGGAGCGAGCGGATTCATTGGCAGCCACATCGTGCGCGAGCTGCTCGAGCGCGGCTACGCCGTGCGCGCCACAGTTCGGGACGCCAGCGACACCAAGAAGACCGAGCACCTGACCCGGCTGGCCGAGGGGCTGGCTGGCGTGCTCGAGCTGCGAAGCTGCGACCTGACGAAACCCGGCAGCTTCGACGAAGCCATCGATGGGTGCCAGCACGTGCACCACGTGGCCTCGGCGGTCTACCTCGGCGCCAAGGACCCGCAGCGCGAGATCGTCGACCCGGCGGTGCAGGGCACCGAGAACGTCCTCGGCGCGATCGACCGCGCAAGCAGCGTCGAGGCCGTCGCGCTGACCTCCTCGGTGGCCGCCATCGCCGACCTCGCGCCGCGCCCCGGCCATACCTACACCGAGGCCGACTGGAATCGCGACGCGACCCTCGAGACCAGCCCCTACAACCTCTCCAAGACGCTCGCCGAGCGAGCAGTCTGGCGCTGGCACGACGCGTTGCCACCAGCGCGTAAGGTGCCGCTGACTGTGATCAACCCGGTGATGGTCTTCGGGCCGGTCTACGCCAAGGTGCACCTGCGCACCAGCCCGTCGATGGTCACCGCCCACCTGGCGCACAAGTGGCCCGCCTGTCCGAAGGTTTCCTTCCCCGTGGTCGATGTCCGCGACGTGGCCAAGGCGCAGGTGGTCGGGGTCGAGCAGGGCGTCACGGGACGTTTCATCCTCCACAGCGAGGCGATGTGGATGCGCGAGATCGCCCAGACGCTGGCACCCGCCTTCCCCGACTTCGACGTTCGCGCCCTGCCGATGCCCGGCTCGCTGCTCTACGTCATGGCGGTCTTCGCCAAGGGCATGTCGCTGCGCTGGGTGCGCAACAACCTCAACCACCGCGGCGTGATCGACAACAGCAAGGTCACCCGTGAGCTGGGGATCACGCTCCGCCCGGCACGCGAGAGCGTGCTCGACACCGCGACCTCGGCCATCGAGCAGGGTTTCATCTCGCGCGACCGGATCCGGCGCCGCCCGATCGACCCGCTGCTGCGCCAGCTCGACCGACTGCTTTGATAGGGGACCTTAGGGCTGATCGTCCCCCGCTTCAGTGGACACCCAAGCTCGGGCACGATGGTGTCCTGATCTCAGCTGCGGCTGATCCGCTACGGCGCGCGGCAGTGCTTCAGCCAGGACCGGCTCAGCGAGCTGCCCGATGGACGCATCCGCTATCGCCTCAGCCGCCCCTGGGGCAACCAGCGGGCGGTCACCCTGCAGCCCACCGCCCTGCTGCACCGACTCGCAGCCCTGATCCCCGCCCCCTACTTCAACCTCACCCGCTACCACGGCTGCTTTGCGCCCGACGCCTCGCCGCAGGAGTCCCTACCTCCGGCCCCACAAGCCAATGCCGCCACCCGTTTGCCTTCCTCGCACCAGTTCCAGCGCATGTCCCCTGCTGGTCGGCAAGAATACGCCCGAGAGTAATTTCGAGAGTGTTGTCTCGGGGGCGGCAGCGGGCTAGAACGCTCTCGATGGGAAGAGAATGGATCGCACCGGGGCCGGGCGAGAGGCTCGACCGGCTTGCCGATGGCTGGCGAATTTTCCAGCTCCGTCGGGGCCACCGTTTCAACACCGATGACGTCCTCACGGCCTGGACCGCCGTCAACTCCGTCCCTTCGGCGAGGCGGATCCTCGATCTCGGGGCCGGTGTTGGATCGATCGGACTGCTGACCTTGAGGCAGTTGAGCCAAGACGCTCGTCTGGTCTCGGTCGAGGTCCAACCCGTCAGCGTCAGCTTGATGCGCAAGACGATCGCGTACAACGGTCTGTGCGGACGCGTCGAGCCGAGGCTGGTTGACCTTCATGCCCGAGAGTTATTGTCTGGCGGAGAACCGCTGGTGGTGCGCGGTGCGGATGGCCGCTGGACCCGCGAATACCTCGAGATCCGTGAGAAACTGGCGATCGATGTGCAGTGAGCCGGAGGCGCTGCCCGAAGTCTACTCGCTCGCGAGGGAGTCTCGCCGGCAGTGGCTACGTGAGGCGCTTGCCGACGAGCGGTGCTGGGACCGCGAAACGCAGGAGATATACGAGCGGACCGGTGAGCCGCGGAGTGACTGCATCCTCCAGAACCGCGAGGAGCTGATCGGGCTCTGTGAGTTGATAGCCGAGCATCGAGTGCGTTCCTATCTCGAGATCGGAGTGTGGACCGGGCGGCTTGTCTGCGCGCTGCAGCGGCTGTTCCGCTTCGAGGTCGTGGCGGCCTGTGATCACGGCTGGGCGCAACGCCTCGGCCTGCCGCTGCACCTGCCGGCCGAGGCGCGCTTCTTCGGCGGCGACTCGGACTCGCCGGCCTTTCGCATCTGGCGCAGTGGCCTGGGCCACGTCGACCTCGTGCTGATCGACGCCAACCACAGCTACGGCGCCGTGCGTCGCGACCTCGAGCTCAACCGCCGGTACCCCCATCGGTTCATCGCGCTGCACGATATCACCGGCGCCAACCGGCACACGGTCGGCGTGCGTCGGCTGTGGGAGGAAACCACGGCTGACGGCAGCCAGGCTGAGGCGTTCTCGATCGTCCGCCCACATCGCGAGCTCGGTCTCGATCACTCGGTGATGGGTATCGGCGTGCTTCGATTCGCTCCCGTCAAGCGCTAGCCAGCGGCCGCACAGCGGACACCGAGGAAGACCCTGCGCGCGTAGGTTCCGGCCGGGCTCGAGACGGTGCTGATGCTCTACGGTCCGGCAGGCGCCGATGGCACGCGCCAGCGCGTCGCGCTCGACTTCGACTCGGGCTGGGGTGGGCTGTCACGGCCCCAGGTCTCGCCAGCGATCACGCCACGGAGATAGCCACCCGGGTCGGCTGTCGGCTTACTGCTCGAGCTCTAGCAGCAGGACCGAAAACGGCTCGACGGTGAGGTCGAGGATCAGCTGGCCGGACTCAACGCGGAGGTTGGCGCGCACGTCCTGTCGCTGCAGGCGCACATCGTCGCGCTGCCACATCTTGTTGTACGCGGCCACGTAGAGCGGACGGGCAGCGGCGAAGGCGGCTTTGGTGGCGGCGACCAAAACGGTGGAGGCCCCCTTGTCAGCGAGGATCTCGAGGGTCTTGGTGATGCTCAGCCTCGCGCTGGTCTCCACCACAAAGGCGAGACCGGCGAGGCAGGGAGCTTCGAGGCCCGTAGGGACGGGGCCGCTAGGCACGACGCCGGTGTCCGCGATCTGCTGGCAGACGGTGTCGAGGGTCGGGCAAGAACTGTCGGCGATAATCTTCGCCGCCTGGGCGCAGGCGATGGCGCTAGCCTCGATCACCAGCGAGCGCTCGAGCTCCGCCGCGACGGTAACGTCGACCACGTTCTGCGAGTCGAGGCGGGAGAGCAATGCCCGGCTGGGTGGCGGGCCATCCCAGTCCCAGGTGACCCGCACCGGCAGACGTGTGTGCGGCCCGGTCAGCGCGTCGCCGGGCTCGGGTCCCACGCCCCAGGCCTTGCGGTCCTCGCTCTCTTTGACCAAGAGGTCCCGGGCATCGAGCACGATCTCCCGCTGGGTCTGATCGAGCTTGGTGCCCCAGGGCTCGGGCAGCGTACGGTCCTCCGGGCCGCTAGACTCGGCGTAGGCCAGCAGATCGTCGAGGGCGCTGGGGGTCTCGGCGATGATGGCCCTCGCCGTCGAGACCAGGCGTTTGTCGGCGCGCAGCAGGTCGCGGATCATGCCGACGGACATCTTCACCGATGGCGCGAAGGCGGTG
>JAUVBO010000728.1 GCA_030591195.1 Pseudomonadota bacterium | reverse complement strand
AGTCCTTTCGTACCCGGCGGCCCTGGGGGCTGGTGGCGCAGGGGGGCAAGGCAGCGGTGAGGTTGCTCGCGCTGGCTCGCCGGTCGCGTCAGGCGCCACGCCAGGCGGCGCAGGAGATCACTCGCTCGGAGGCCGAGGCGGCCTCGGTGATCCTCGAGGCGCGGGACGGGGAGGATCCGGATGCCAAGCCGGAGCCGAAGCCGACCCTCCAGGGAACCAAGGTCGCTGGCGCTGGCGTGATGGTGCCGATGGTACGCAAGGACGCCGAGGTGTCGGTCTGGAGCCAGCGCTATTGGCACGCCTGGACGGCCGCTGGTGCCGGCATCGCAGCCCTCAGCGCGGGTGCGCTGTTCGGCACCCTCTCGCGTCGGGCCAACAAGTCAGCGCAGGAAGCTGACAATCAGCCCAGTGCCTGGACCCTCCAGAGCGAGGCGGAGAAGAACGCCCTGATGGCCAACATCGGCTTCGCCGTGGGTGGTGCAGCCTTGTTGACCTCGGCGGTGCTCTTTTACGTGGAGATGCGGCAGGAGCGGCAGGAGAAACGCCGCGGGCTTAACATCGGCGTCAACGTCGCCCAGGATGGCGGCCAGGTCACCCTCCAGGGACGTTTCAAGCCCGCAGCAGCTCTGACCTCGCCGCTGACCAAACCCCCTCACCCCGGATCCGCCATGACCAGGATTTTGCGCCGAGTGGTCACCTGCTTCGCACTCGCCTTGCCGATGGCCGGCTGTACCACCGAAGACGCGATCGAGGGCAAGCCCTGCGATCTGTCGGCCGCGCGCGAGAAGCAGTGCATAGACGGATACGAGTGCCGCAGCGAGCCCGAGGGGGCTTTCTGCCGCCGGATCGGTTCCCAGGCCTCGGCCCTGAGCAGTGGGCCCCCGACGGCAGCAGCTCCGATGATCGACGACGTCGCCAGCTCGGGGAAGGACTTCCTCCGGCGGGTCTTCGACCACCGGATCTGCTTCGGACTCTAGCGATGCGGCTGGTGACCAAGTTGGCCCTCGTGGTCGTCTGGTGCGTCGCTCTGGTCGGCCGCGTCGAGGCCAGGCCGGGCCAGGGCCTGGTGTTCGACCGCCTCGTCGACCTGTCGAAGCTCCTGAGCCAGGCACAGAGCCGGGCCCTGACCAGCGCCTTGACGGCGCTCTTCACGAAGCAGACCGACGAGCCAGGGGCGTTTCGTCTGTCGGTCTTCGTCGAGAGCGCGGGCGCGGCATGTCGCATCAGCTTGCTGGTTGCCAGCACGGATGGCCGGAGCGAATGGCTCAAACGAAAACCCACGACCCAGTGCCTGGCTGGTCCGATCCTCGCGATCGTCCAGCGCGAGGTCGCCCGCCAGAGGCCGCCACCGCGCAAGCCGCCCAGACGTCCCCCTTCGAGCAAAAAGCAGCTCGTCAGCTCAGGCTCGCTGGAACGGTACAAGTGGCATGTGACGCGGGCCGAGGTCCTGAAGCGGCGCGGGCGTCTTCGCGCGGCCCTGCGCCACCTCGGGCTCGCGCGGCGTGTCATGAGTCGCCCGCCGCTGCTATTCGACTTCGGCGCGGTCCACCTCAAGCTCGCCATGAAGCACCGACGGAAACGTCGCATCACGGCGTCTCACCTGCGCCGGGCGAAGTCCTACTTCAAGCAGTACCTGCGACGAGCGCCGCGCGGCAAGCTGGCCGCAAGGGCCAGAGCTGGTCTGCGCGATGTCGCCCGGCTGCGGCCGACGGTGGGGTCGGGCAGCGCTGAGCCGACGCGGACCGAACAGCGGGGAGGGTGGAAGACCGTCCAAGTCGATCGACCCGACGCGGCGACCCGGGCGAGTGTGGCCGTCTTGGCCTTGGCCGACGGCCGCCCGGTCTCTGCGACCGTGTCGGTCGACGGCCGACATGTGGGCGAGGCGCCGCTGTTGTTGCGCGGTCTGCGGGCGGGAATGGCGGTGGTTGTTGCTCGCCACTCCGGTCATCTGCCCGCGCGCCGGCGGGTCCGGCTCGTGTCCGGCAAGGAAACAAAGCTCGTGCTTCACCTTCGGCCGAGCAGCGAGGGCCGGCGTCAGACGACCGGGCCGACCCGCGCGCAGCGCGAGCAGGTCGCCTCGTGGATGAGGCAAGCCCGGCGTGCATACGTTGGCGGAGGGCACCGCCAGGCGATGGTGCTTGCGCGCAAGGTACTCCGAATACTGCCCGCCAAGGCGGAGGCGCTCCAGATTGTTGGTGCGTCGGCCAGCTACACCAACGATGTCTCCGTCGCCCGCTCGTCGTACCGCCGCCTCGACGGAGCCCGGCGCAGGTTGCTGCGCAACGTCTGCAATCGCAAGGGGATCGCGCTCGAGTAGGACCGTCTGCTCTCGACGCCAGAGCAGTGGCCCCTCAGGTGAGGGAGGCGTCAGTAGTTGGGGTATTCGCTGTGGCGGGACTCGAGCTTGTTCGACAGGACCTGGTCGTCCTTGTCGCAATAGGCTCGCTCGTAGAGCGCCCGCAGGCGGACGATCTTCTTCGCGTACCGGCGTGACTCCCGGAAGGGAATCTCCTCGATGAACTCGTCCATGTTGCAGGCCACGCCACGGAAGGTCAGCCAGCGTCCGACGTTGTGCGGGCCACCATTGTATGACGCGGCCATCAGCGGCAACTGGCCGTGGAACTTGTTCTTCAGCGCGTGCAGGTAGTGGCCGGCGAGGGCGACGTTGGTCGTCGGTACGAAGACGTCGGCGAAGGCGAAGCCAGCGAGCTTCTGCTCTCGCGCGAGCTTGGCGCCAGTGTGGGGCATCAGCTGCATCAGACCGCCCGCGTAGACCCTTGAGATCGCGTCGGCCCGGTAGGCGCTCTCGGTCCGCATGATCGCCCAGATGGTGTAGGGGTTCAGGTCTTCCCGATCGGCCGTGGCCGCCACCGGCCGCATGTAGGCCCTGGGGTAGGCGTGGCGCATGGTGTTCTTGTCACGCTCGCCCAGCCGCCAGCCGAAATAGGACAGGCCCGCGGTCTTGAGCAGGTTGCCCAGCGTGAGGACCATCTCGGCCCGGTCCTCCCGCTTCATCCGGCGCAGGGCACGTTCCTGAGCCGTCAAGCGCCAGCGAACACCCTCGAACTTGCCACCGCGCCAGAGGCGCGCGGGCCAGGTCCGCACCCGGTACTGCCGGCGACGATTGCGGAAGATCGCCCAGGTCAAGTCCATCGCCGCGAGCCGGAGCTCCCGCCGCGCCTCGCCGGTCATGCCCTCTCGCCAGAGGTCGAGGGCGCGGGGCAGGGCGACAAGCAGGGTGCCGTAGCGCTTGGCGAGCGCTGTCAGCTCGGCGTCGATGTCCGGCTCGGGTGGCACTGCGAGGGGCTTGCACGCGCGATGCTGGAGATCGACCTTGCCGAGCTCGCT
>JAUVBO010000242.1 GCA_030591195.1 Pseudomonadota bacterium | reverse complement strand
CGACGGCATCGGCGACGGGATCGGCGACGCGACGGTCACCGACGCCGCGACGGCGGACGGGCCTGGCGACGCCAGCTCCGATGACGCCCCGGACAGCGATGGCGGCACGGACAGCGAACCCGACGGGCAGCCCTAGTCGTAGACCCGTCAACGACCGGGAGGCGATCGATGAAGATCGAGCTGCAGACCTTCGACGACTGCCCCCACGCCCAGCCTGCCCGCGACCTGCTGCAGGACGTCATCGCTCAGCTCGCACCTGGCGAGGAGCTGATCGAGACCGACGTCACCAGCGCCGAGCAGGCGCGCCAGCTCGGCTTCCTCGGCTCCCCGTCGATCCGCGTCGACGGCCGGGACATCGAGGGCCGCCCCGCTCCTGCCGAGGCGAACCTCTGCTGTCGTTTCTTCGAGGGTGGCGGGCCGCCGCCCCGCTGGATGATCGAGGCCGCCGTGCTCCGGGCGCTGGCTCCGAGGCGGGTGCTGTTTCTCTGCGTCGCCAACTCGGCCCGCAGCCAGATGGCCGAGGGCGTCGCCCGGTCCCTGGCGCCCGTCGGCGTGACCGTGGCCTCGGCGGGCGCGGCGCCGTCGCAGGTGCGCCCTGAGGCGATCGCCGCGCTGGCCGAGATCGACATCGATATCTCGACCCACCGCTCGACGAGCATCGACGACGTCGATCCGACGGGCGTCGAGGCGGTGATCACCCTCTGCGCCGAGGAGGTCGGCCCGGCGTTCCTCGGTCAGGCCCACGGGGTTCACTGGGGGCTGCCCGATCCCGCCGCCGCGACCGGCGACGAGCGGGCGCGCCAGGCGTCCTTCCGCGAGGCGCGGGACGAGCTGCGCCGCCGCCTCGGCCTGCTGTTCGGCTCGCTGCGATAGACCTGGCGAGACCGCGGTTGCAGCCGTTTCGGCAGCGAACCACAATGGCCGGATGAGACCTGCCGCAGTGTTGACGCTGGCCCTGCTGGCCGCCGCCGGAGCGCCGGCTTGCGACGCGTCGCCCGACGTTCGGAGAGTCCCCGACGCGAGCGCCGGATCGGACGCATCGCCGCCGACGGCGGACGCGGCCACCACCGACGGTCCGATCGACCAGCGAGCGCCAGACACCGACGCTGCACCGCTGGTCGATGCTACCGACGCCGACGCGGCGAAGGTCGACGGACTCGCGCCCGACGGGGGCTGTAGCGACAAGCTCCTGTGGCTCGCCGACCACGAGACCGGCGACCTCTCGCAGTACACCGCGGGCGACACCTACGGCGGGTCGTTCGACTCGGACTGCACCCGCCCGAACCAGGGCGTGGTCAGCGCGCCCGAGCCCGTCTTCCGCGGCCAATACGCGATGAAGATGACCGCGCCGATCACCGCCGCCAAGCCGGCCTGTCGCCAGTTCCGCTACGAGGAGTCCTCCGCGGGCCACAGCGGATCAGCCAACGCCCAGCAGCTTCCCCTCTACTACAGCCTCTGGCTGCGATTTCCAGCCCAGTACCAGGTCAAGGACTGGACCAACGTGATCCAGTTCAAGGCCAAGACCTTCGACAAGAGCCAGAACGACGCCTTCTGGGTGCTCGAGCTGCGCAACCGCCTCGACAGCGCCGGCATCGATTCGATGTACCTGATGCTGCGCTACAAGGGGATCTACCCCGGGCCGACGGCCGGCGAGGACGCGGGGCTCAAGCACTACCACCACGACAAGCTGGCCGTGACCGTTCCGGCGGCGAAGTGGTTCAACCTGACCCTGCTGCTGAGCCAGTCGACCAACGCGGCGGGCCAGCAGAGCAACTACGACGGCGAGCTGGTGATCTGGCAGGACGGCACCGAGATCTACCGGATGGAGGACATCGCCACCCGCTACCCCGACTCGTGGAACGAGTGGAGCGTCAACGTCTACGCTCCCACCGACGGCATCGCCGTCGACGGCAAGCCGGCCGACTTCGTCGTCCACGTCGACGACGTCAAGATCTCCGATCAGCCGATAGCCTGCCCGTGATCGTCGCCGCGAGGCGCCACCGCGAAGGCTTCCCGGACGCCGCGGGGGAGGCGTAGTATCCGGGTCAAACCTGACGGAGACCGCCCATGCGACGCCCGATCGTCCTCGCCGCCCTCATGGTCACCTGGCTGCCCGGCTGCTGCGCCACGGCCGCGCCGAAGAAGCCGAGGTCGCCCCGGCCGGCGCCCCCCGCGCGGACCCACCAGATCACCGCCGAGGACTACTTCTCGATCGCCCACGTCACCGCGGCCAGGCCCTCGCCAGACGGCAAGGCCGTGGTCTATGGCGAGCTGCGCTGGGACCCGACCCGCGCCAAGCGCAACGTCGACCTCTGGCTGGCCCAGACCAACAGCGGCGCCACCCGCCGGCTGACGTTCCACACGGCAGCGGACCACCACCCGCGCTGGAGCCGAGACGGGCGGTGGCTCTACTTCCTCAGCGCTCGCGCTGATCCCCGCCGGCCGCCCAAGGCAGGGGCGAAGGCCAAGCCCAAGCAGCAGGTCTGGCGGATCCGACCCGACGGCAGCGGCCTGATGGCGGTGACCCGCAAGCCCAAGGGGGTCAAGAGTTTCGACCTCGGCCGCGCCGGTGTGCTCTACTTCACCGTCGGCAAGGAGCACTTCGACCAGGACCCGTGGCGACCGCTGCGCAAGAAGTACAAGAAGCTCGGCTACGGTCATGGGGTGCGCAAGCCCACCGAGCTCTGGCGGCTCGACCTGCGCAGCTGGCGCGAGCGGCGCCTGCTCGAGGGCAAGCGCGTGATCCGCTCGTTCGCCGTCGCGCCCGACGAGAGCCAGATCGCGCTGCTGACCGCGCCCGACCGCCACCTGGTGACCAACGAGGGCTGGTCGCGGCTCGACCTCTACCGGGTCAAGTCCGGCAAGCTCACCTCGCCCCCCGATGCCCAGTGGCGCGCACGGGCGCCCTCCCCCTACGGCTGGCTGCATAACCTGAGCTGGTCGCACGACAGTCGCCAGCTCGCCTTCGCCGTCTCCTTCGACGGCTACCCGGGCGAGATCTTCGTCCTCGGCGTCGAGCAGGACCGCGGGGTGGTCGACTCGACGGCGACGAAGCTCACCCGCCAGGACGAGGCCACGCTCGGCGGGCAGCTCCGCTGGCGCCCGCGCAGCAACGACCTCTGCTACCGGGCGATCCGCGACGCCCGCGATCGGATCTACTGCACCACCGTGCGCAGCGGCAAGCAGGGCCAGAGCCGGCTGGTCACCGCCGGTCCGCAGAACGTCGAGCACTTCGCCTTCACGGCCGCCGGCGACCGGATCGTCGCGGTGATGAGCGGCCTGGACCACCCGCCGGACGTGTTCATCCTTTCGCCGCGGGCCAACCGGAGGCGCTACCGACGGCTGACCCGGGTCAACCCCCAGGTCGATACCTGGAAGCTGCCGCAGATCAAGGCCGTGCGCTGGCAGAGCCGCGACGGCTCCGAGGTCGAGGGCATCCTCGAGCTGCCGCCGGGCCACGACGGAAAGAAACGCCTGCCGCTGCTGGTCGAGCTGCACGGTGGCCCCACCTCGGCTACCCGCCTGCGGATGCGCTTCTGGATCTACGGCCGCACGCTCTACGCCGCCCGGGGCTGGGCGATGCTCAGCCCGAACTACCGCGGATCGACGGGATATGGCGACCGGTTCCTCACCGACCTGATCGGCCACAAGAACGACCGCGACGTGGCCGACATCGAGTCGGGGGTCGACGCGATGATCGCCCGCGGCATCGCCGACCCCAAGCGCATGGCGCTGATGGGCTGGTCCAACGGCGGCTACCTGACCAACTGCCTGATCACCCGCACCTCGCGCTACAAGGCCGCGAGCAGCGGCGCGGGGATCTTCGACACCGCGATGCAGTGGATGATCGAGGACACCCCGGGCCACGTCGTCAACTTCAACCGCGGGCTGCCCTGGGCCCGCAGCGAGGCGATGAAGGCCAGCTCACCGCTGTTTGCGGCGCACAAGATCAAGACCCCGACCTTGATCCACGTCGGCGCCAAGGACGCCCGCGTGCCGCCCCAGCACAGCCGGGCGCTCTATCGTGCCCTGCGCCGCTACCTCAAGGTGCCGACCGAGCTGGTGGTCTACCCCGGCGAGCCCCACAGCCTGACCCAGCGCGAGCACCGCGAGGCGAAGATGCGCTGGGACATCAAGTGGCTCGACCACTGGGTGCTCGGCAAGAAGCAGGCCGCGCCCCGCCAGGCCAAGGACTGATCTAGCGCGGGTTGGTCACGGCAGCGATCGGAGCGCGGCGCTCCATCCGACTCAGGGCGTGGTCGAGGCCCGCCGAGGTCAGCGCGCGCCCCACGGTGCGCTGGTCGATCCGCGACAGGAGCGAGCCGACGTTGACCTGGACGTTGTCGGTGAAGATGCCGCTGGCGATGGCGAACTTGACGTCAGTGACGAAGATCCGCTTGCCCTTTTGCATCGGGTAGTGCTTGCGGTAGTCGTTGGCCCCCGGCACGCCATTGGCCACGGTCTCAGCGAGGTTTCTCATCTGGATCTGGACGTTGTGGTGGTTCTGGAACGGGAAGAGGTGGACCCAGCCCTTGATCCGCTGCTCGATCGCCCCTTCGGTGGCCGCCACCAGCCCACCAGCTACCGCCGCCTTCTGGTTGGCACCGCTGTTGATGAACCGATCCCAGACCGAGCGGAACTGGGCCAGCTGCCTCGGCGTGGCGGTGGCGAGGAAACGCTGCGCCCGGGCCCGCAGGTCCGTCCGCGCCTTGCCCTCGGGCATCTCGGTGGTGGTGCTGCTCACCACCTGGTTGAGCTGGGCGCGGGCGCCCTCGACGTCTCGCTGACCCTTCAGCCGCGACCGCACCCCGGACAGCGCCTGCCGCGCGCGGCCGATCCGTGCCGCCACCTTGGGCGCCAGGGCGGCCACCGAGTCGGCGACGCCGGCGGCGATCTCGCGGAGGAAGATCTGCTCCTTGCCGATCGGGTTGGCCAGCTTCCAGCGGCTGATCGCCGAGCGGGCCTTGGCGGGGGGTCCCAGCGGCACCGGGATCTTGGCCACCGCCCGCTCGCCGAAGCTGAAGCGGGCCTTGGCGCTCTGGATCGCCTTGACGAGCGCCTCGGCCGACACCGGCTTGTTGCTCGCACCCATCGTCACCACCAGCTTGCGGCTCAGCGGATCGAGCTTGACGCTCGACCGCGTGCCCTTGGC
The DNA here is from genome assembly GCA_030591195.1 of Pseudomonadota bacterium. The sequence continues at coordinate 559 of JAUVBO010000242.1, read as the reverse complement.
GACCTTGAAACCGCCCTCCATGTAGGTCAGCGGACGGTTGCCGACGTGGCGACGGATCAGCGTCTCGAAGCGGCGGAGCTCGGTCTTCTGCGCTTTCCAGGCCGTGGGGCTGACCGACATATCGCGCCGCTTGGCGTAGCGATACGTCTTGGCGCCGCCCGCCGCGCTCGCCAGGTTTGCCAGGCAGAACGTCCCACACAACATCAGAGCCACGGTGACCAGCAGCGTCTTTCTCATCGGTCCAAGCCCTCCATCGGCGCCGCGATAGTGCACGGGGCGTGCCGGACGCGCCGATGCGACATCTTTGGAAAACTCCGGTATCGGCTGGTCGGCGGGGCAACCAGGCGGCCAGTCGATCAGCCACTCATGCCTGGAAGTCCTCGTAATCAGTAGACCATGACATGGCGCCGACCTTGCACTCGTCGACCAGGCCAACCGGCTCCTGGGAGGTCCTGCTCGATGATCGTCCGACGATTTCGGCGCTACTGCGCCCTGGGCTCGCTCTTCGTGATCGGCTTGATCGCCGCCTGCTCGAGCAACAACACCGGCCCCGCCCAGT